>NZ_NTVM01000089.1:0-5119 GCF_002558005.1 Bacillus sp. AFS012607 | reverse complement strand
GAATAATATATATTTATATTGATTTAATGATTTTAGTTTTTTAAAAATGGGGAAATGGATATGAAGGTTAAATTTGCCGTAATAAAAGATGAGAACTTTGATTGTAGTTTTTTGGAAACAAAATTATTGAAAACTTTTAAAGAAGTAGATTGTGAAGCAGATATTGTAAAGGTTGAGGATGAAATTTTTGAAAACAATGATATACAAATGCATTTGTCAGAAATAACTATTAATGTTACTGGGAAAAATATCGGATTTAGATCCGTTTCAGCCAGTATATTTATTGTTCTAGAGAGTTTATCAATACAGCTATTTCGTATTCATATTAGTATACTTTAAGCAGTTCAAAAAGTGGATTCTTCAGAAAATCATACTGATTATATTGAGTTGTAAATATGAAAATAATAGAAATTATCGTAGGTGCTCCCGAATGTTGGATTGCACATTGTTTGTTGTTAAATAAACAAGGGATACTTTTTCTAATTTGAACGTATCTTAACGCTAATTTATAAATAGAAGAATGGAAACATGTGAGTAATTCAATTAAAATGTACAAATAATTTGGTACGCGGATATACGGAATGTATTCACAGGTAAGAGGGTTGTCTCATAATATATATAGATTTTTCTATTAAGATGAACAGAGGGTGTGAATATATGGAAGATGTTTACGCTAAAATTGACAGTCTCAAGGCGGAGCAAAAAGAAATTATGCGAGACATTCGAAATTTAGAAACGCGTACCACTATTAATGAGAAAGACATAGCAACAATCAATAAGCAATTAGAAAAAATAAGTACAAACACAACTTGGATTTTGCGAATTATTATTAGTACGATAATAATGTCAGTTTTAGGATTGATATTAAAAGGAATGATTTAGTCTTGTGAAATAGAACAATATAAAAGAAAGAGGGGAGCTCCCTCTTTCTTTTATATAAATGAGAAGCTATAAATTTTCCGTTTCCTTTTCCTTTTCATCTGCATATTTTTCCTCTAAAGAAATTAATAGAGGAATGGATACAGTTACTAGAATGATTAAAGTAGTTATAAAAGATTTAGAAAGAGAAAAAGAACCTTCAATGAAAGGTGATAAAAACTTGAATGAAAGTATACTTGTTATTAAGGAAATTACTAAAAAGCTAAAAAGAGATATATTTTTATTCTTTATAGATGTCTCTATAAAGTCTTTAACACAGGTTATTACGACAAATATAGTTAATATGATAAGAGAAACAAAATAATGTGTTAAATTCGTCATACTAATAGTAGGGTCTTCTATTATGTAAGCAAGTAACTTAGATACTAATATTCCTCCAAACAATAAAATAATAAAAGCAAGTAATCCTTCCAATATATAAGTGCTGAAATTGTCTTTCTTGTTAAAGAGTTTATAGTTTAGAGTAGATTGGGTTATTTGAATTAGGAATAGGGTAATAATCCATACATAATATACAAATGGTAATTCTCCTGAGAATAGAGAAATTAGAAAGTTTACTACTGTCCTTAAAATTTCAATCATTACGAAAGTCCTCCTACTTGTTCAGCTTTATGACATTAGGAATATATGAGTATATCATTTTATAATTAGGTTTATAGATTCAAACTATTTCTAATTATTCCATAATAAGGTGGTTATATCAAGTAGTTATCTTCTATGGCGTGTATTAGTTGTTCACTAATATAGTTAATACTAGAAAAATAAAAGTAATATGTAATATAATTGAAAAAGTATATTTAAAAATCGATGTTAATATTACCCTCCTATAAGTATTAACATACGTAATTGAGGTGTTTTCTTTGTTGTTTTATGACCGGATTTCTATAATGGCCCCTCCTGTTCCGTAGCTAAGGAAAGTCTTTTTATTTCTGGGATTTTCAAAGTTATAGGAGGGTATGAAAAATGAAAAAAGTCTCAGTACCATCACTTTTGTTAATGATTGTTCTTGTCGCATTTCCGCAAATTAGTGAAACGATTTACACACCATCTTTACCAGACATTTCAAAGGCATTACAGGTAAGTAATAATGAGGTGCAGTTAACACTTAGTGTGTATTTTGCTGGATTTGCGTTAGGTGTATTTTTTATTGGCTGGTTATCAGATATAATTGGTCGTCGCCGGGCGATGTTACTTGGAATTGTCGTATATGGCGTTGGGAGTTTCTTGTGCTTTATTGCAAATTCCATTGAAGTTTTATTGCTAAGTCGTTTTATTCAAGCGTTTGGAGCAAGTGCAGGATCCGTGGTTACACAAACGATTCTTCGGGAAAGTGTAGATGGGCATAAACGCCATGTTATGTTTGCTCAAATTTCGGCAGTCATTGCTTTTACACCAGCGATAGGCCCGCTAGTTGGGGGCTTTCTTGATCAAATGTTTGGATTTAAAATAGTATTTTTAAGTTTAGTTGTTATGAGTGTCGGGATTTTTCTGTATACGTTTGTTTCTCTTCCAGAAACAAAAACAGACTCAGTGACAAATAAAATAAATGTCTTTTCAGTATTGAAAAGATTAATTACAAATCCGAAAGTAGTAACATATGGGCTATTAATTGGAGGAGCAAATGGTGTTTTATTTAGCTATTATGCAGAAGCACCGTTTATCTTTATCGAATACTTTCAGTTATCACCCAGTACGTATGGATTTTTAGGAATTGTTGTTGCGTCTGCTTCTATTGTTGGAGCGAAAGTTTCAAAACGTCTACTGGTTACTTATAAGCCAGAGAAAATTATATATATCGGTTGTCTTGTAATGACAGGTGGAGCAGTCGTTTTATCTATTATTACTTCAGTTGGATCAAATCCAAATATAATATATATGATTGGATTTTTAGTAGCGATGTTTATATTGCTATTAGGAATTGGAGTAGCGTTACCTAATTGTTTAAGTTTAGCATTAGTAGATTTTCAAGATGTTATTGGTACAGCTGGTGCATTGTTTAGCTTAGGGTACTATATAATTGTAACGGTGACAATTTTGGGAATGAGTCAGCTGCATACAGGCTCGTTACTGGTGATGCCACTTTATTTTCTGGTTATTGTAGTTATTATGATGGTGTTTACTAAAGTGTTTATTTTAGGTAAACAAACTTCAAAAGCAATTTAAATATGAAATGGTAAAAGGGTCTCATTAAAAATGAGACTCTTTTATATTTTATGCCTCAAAATTGGACTGGACTAAAGAAGTTAGTAATTTATTAATATATTAAATTTCTGATTGGTATATGAATCTAACGTTTGGGAAATCACGTTATCAACTATGAAGATTGAAGTACATGAGATGTGAAACCGAGGAAGAAATGCCATCCTTGGTTATTTATATTGTAATAATATTCATACCGGAATCATATTGAATAGATGTATTTTATTGTTAATTTAGTTAAAAATTAAGCAGGCTTATGTATAATAATTTATTGAAAAAATAATTGAATTTTTCAGATTAATGAATTAATATAAGGTAAGTAATTTTAAGATTTATAGAATATTGGAAGATGAAGGTTTTGAGAATTTTATTAGGAGCACAAAACGATTTTAGGATAGCTTTAAAGCTAGTGTAAAATGACGTTTGCTTCATCATTTTCAGGGCCGAAAGGAATTAGGGGAAAGCATCTTGTTTTAAAATGCGGCTATGAATCATCTAAGAGGGGGAAGTGAAGTGGCAAACAAAGAATTGAAAAGAGGTTTAGAAGCACGTCATATTCAAATGATTGCTTTAGGCGGAACGATTGGTGTTGGTTTGTTTATGGGGTCAGCCAGCACAATTAAATGGACAGGTCCGTCAGTAATGCTTGCTTATGCAATTGCAGGTATTTTTATCTTCTTCATTATGCGTGCCATGGGAGAAATGTTGTATATGGAGCCAAGTACAGGCTCATTTGCGACATTCGGTCATAAGTATATTCATCCGCTAGCTGGTTATATGACAGCGTGGAGTAACTGGTTCCAGTGGGTTATCGTTGGGATGTCAGAAATTATCGCGGTTGGAGCGTATATGCAATATTGGTTCCCGGATTTACCAGCTTGGATACCAGGTATAATTGCCATGGTCATTCTTGGTGCAGCTAACTTAATTTCTGTTAAGTCATTTGGTGAATTTGAATTTTGGTTCGCGATGATTAAAATTGTTACGATTCTATTAATGATTATTGCGGGATTTGGTCTTATTTTCTTCGGAATTGGTAACGGTGGAGAAGCGATTGGTATATCTAATCTTTGGTCAAATGGCGGTTTCTTTACAGGTGGTTTTTCAGGATTCTTCTTTGCATTATCACTTGTAGTTGGAGCATATCAAGGTGTGGAATTAATCGGGATTACTGCTGGTGAAGCGAAAAATCCGAAGAAGACACTTACAAGAGCAATTCAAAGTACAATTTGGCGTATTTTAATATTCTATATTGGTGCTATTTTCGTTATTGTAACTGTGTATCCGTGGGATCAATTAAGTACAATTGGTAGCCCGTTCGTAGCGACTTTTGCGAAAGTTGGTATTACGGCAGCAGCTGGACTTATTAACTTCGTTGTAATTACAGCGGCAATGTCTGGTTGTAATAGTGGTATTTATAGTGCTGGACGTATGCTTTATACGTTAGGGATAAATGGACAAGCACCAAAATATTTCACAAAACTTTCTGGAAATGGTGTACCTTTATTTGGTACAGTTGGCGTAATTATCGGTTTAGCGGTTGGTGTTGTATTAAGCTATATTGCACCGAAAAACTTATTCGTATATGTATATAGTGCGAGCGTACTTCCTGGTATGGTACCATGGTTCGTCATTTTAATTAGTCAAATTCGTTTTAGAAAAGAAAAGGGAGCAGAGATGAAAGATCATCCGTTCAAAATGCCATTTGCTCCTGTAACAAACTATTTAACGATTGCCTTTTTAATTATGGTATTAATCGGAATGTGGTTTAACGATGATACTCGTATTTCACTAGTTGTAGGTATTATTTTCTTAGCTATCGTTACAATTAGTTTCTATGCTTTTGGAATAGGGAAGCGAGCTCCGTTAGACGTTCAAAACAATAAAGAGATTTCAAGTAAATAAAGAAAAGGCTGTTCATCTGGAACAGCCTTTTCTTATTGTTGATATAATTTGATTTGTGATAGATATATTTGAAAAA
>NZ_NTVM01000088.1:0-1646 GCF_002558005.1 Bacillus sp. AFS012607 | reverse complement strand
CTCATTTATTAATTGGCTCTATATGTGTACATGTAGGATATTGAGTACAACCAAAAAACTTATTTCCTGTTTTATTTGAATTGCGAACCACTAAATCATGTTTACATGTTGGACATTTCCGTTCTGCAGGTTTTACCCCTTGATACACATCTTCAGCCGAATATTCGGGATTAATTTTATTAATCAATTTCTGAAGTTCTACACGATCTATTAGTTTCACATTACAAGCTTCCGCTAATTCTTTCGCCTGCCTTGTATACACACTGTTCGTTACAACCCAGCCCTCATTTGCTTTGTAATAGGCTTGTGCTGCATATATCTCTTGTACGGCACTAATGCCGACTCTATTTTTCATCCCGTAGCGTTTTGCCTGGATTACAATACGATTTTTCCCCTTCAATACCAGATCCGCTCCGAAATCATTTGACTGCTTTGTGACTGTTGGAGAATAACCCAACTCTCGAAAGAGAGCTTTTAGGTATACTTCGAATTGATGTCCGTCCATTTTGTCTATATAACGAATACCAGACTTAGCCATTCGTTTTAATATTCTTCGCTCCTGGAACTTCCGGTACATGAATTTACAAATTCGAAAAAGAACATAAAGGATAAAACCATACATCAAAATTTGTAATATGTTTGGCATTTCTGGTAGATTAGACACTTCGCTCCACCTCTTTAATTGGTTTCATTTTCTTTGGTTGGGCTGTTTCTTTTGCCTGTTGCTCACTCACTTGTTTCTTCCGGACATCGTTCCAATCTTTTTCATTCGTTGGAATATCCTCTTTAAGATCTACAAAGCATTTCATTGTCTGAATGAAGTCTTTCCCAGCTTTATCATTATCAACTGCCATAATGACCTCTTTAATATCGTGCCCTTCTTTTTTCGCATCCATTAAAGATTGAATTACTGTTTTTGACTTCAATCCATGCATAGAAACCAGACGAGCGTTTTGTATCTTATTTTGCTTGATACTCCAATGAGATAACATGTCGATTGGATCTTCATAAAAATAAATCTTATCCGGTTTACCTACATCAACCGTAAAACCGGCATTAATTTTTTCATAATTCGGGACAATTTGCTTAAAGCTTCCTCTTTTATTCTCCATTTTTACTGTACCTTGACGGTTCATACCAATGACTTGCCCTTTGCCTCCTTCTTCTCTCCATTTAAACACCACATTATTTTTCTTATCCTGGGCGATGAGATCCTTTTTAATCAGCCAATTCACCAAGCGAGGATCTATTTTCCGTTCATTAACCAGGTATTCTTTAATCTCTGTTTGCTTATTTACTTCCAGGTGTTTGGGATAACTAAATGGCTGCTGCTCTTTTTTGCGCTCCTCTTCAGCTTTTGAACGATCAAACTCTTTGTAGTCCCCCTTCTGAATGTCCATCACGGCTTGTGGGAATGTCATGTCATAGTACATCATCGCAAAGCTAATCGCCCCATATCCTTTTTCCCCTCGACTATTCCAGGCGTACTGATTCCCTTTAATGATGAGACTATCATGTTCCGTATGACGATAATAATTTCCTTCTTTCTTAAACGTTTCTCCTTTTGCTTCCAGATATGAAATCAAGTCAACTTTTCTTGCTTTCATCGCATCCTCCGCACTGACGTATGCCATTACGGAATCCCC
>NZ_NTVM01000087.1:0-10296 GCF_002558005.1 Bacillus sp. AFS012607 | reverse complement strand
CCTCATAATTTACATAATAATATTATGTAAATTATAATTTGTAGTATTTACATTTTAAATAAATTATATCATATATTAATACATACATTAGATTATAATTTACAATAACGTTTGATTTAATTTTCTTTTAAAATTAGATTTTATTAATGATTAAATTATATAACATAAATACTGTATTTAAAATTAAATAATAACCATAGAAAATGGGAGATTTTCTATAGTTACTATTTACTTATTACTTCATAAAATTTAATTTTAATATGTAATTTAATTTATAATTGATTACGTTATAATATTTAATATAAAAGGAATTTATAAGGGGTTGAATTACATTGAAATTTGAATTAGATATTATTCATAGTGAGACTTCTTTAAATAACATAGAGAAACAAAAACAAAATTTTACAAATCTAATTGCATTATGGAACCCTGATTATATAAATGAAGCGGAATTAAAAAAGGAAAATAACGAAAGAGAAGATTCATATACATATGAAGGATTTTCAGATGAAGAAATACTGTACTACTACTTGAATCGACAAACACATTTTGACCAAGGAAAAAGAATCAAGGATGCATCAAGAATCCTATATGCACGTGATTTAAGTCAGTTTTATTTCTTTATTAAACAAAGTGAGGAATTTCTACAGAAAGATGTAAAGGATTATAAATTTGGTCAAGTATGGAGAAACCTTAGGAAACGGCATATCCGTAATTATCAAAAATGGTTATCTCAAGAGGCAATCTCCTATCAGTCAAAAGATAAATACAAGCCATCTACAGTTAGTAGAAAGCTTGGTATTATTCGTTCATATTTGAAATGGCTATATGAAATCCAATATATTCAGGATCCTCTACATGTTGAGATACTAAGTACAGCTGTAAATAAACAACATAAACCTAAACGGGAGTTATCATATGAGGAAGTAAAACAATTGCTTCATTACTACAAGGATAATGAAATTAATTACGCCTTATTGTCAGTCCTAGCTACTACAGGATTACGTGTTGCAGAAGTCGCACATGCAAAGTGGGATGATCTTGAGTATGACGCTATACGAGGACGATATTATTTAAAGGTTGATACAAAGGGAGATAATGAGCGGATTGTTTCTATTAATAAGGAGATTTTTAATCGGATTGCTGCATTTCGAATGCGGAGAAGATTACCTATAGACATTGGGAATAGAAATGGTGGAACAGTATTTCAAACTAAAAACCATACTGCTTATAGAGATAATTATTTATCACAATATATTTCCAAAATCATTAAGGATACTCAGCTACCCTTTACAGAGAATATCGGAATTACTCCCCACTTCTTTAGACATTTTTATGTGCAGTACTTATATGATTATAAGAAATTACCACCTCATGTTATTGCAGCTGCAGTAGGTCATAAAAATGATCGTACTACGAAAGAAAATT
This sequence comes from Bacillus sp. AFS012607, assembly GCF_002558005.1. Taxonomy (NCBI): domain Bacteria; kingdom Bacillati; phylum Bacillota; class Bacilli; order Caryophanales; family Bacillaceae; genus Bacillus; species Bacillus sp. AFS012607. The sequence goes on along the minus strand of NZ_NTVM01000087.1, from coordinate 8,868 downwards.
ATTTGAATCAGCGATTGACGAAAGATAATGATGCCGGTAATTTAATTTTGGAAGATGAATTTTAAATTGAACCTCTATTAAATAAATATTAAAGCGATTCAATAACACCACTTATAGTTATGTATTTTTTATATAATTAGAATCGTTTTATTGTCTGTTTATTTTTATTTATTCACATAAATGTTCATTAGTAATTCGCCAAGTATCCCTATAAATAGGTTGTATTTTGGGTAATTTAGTATACCCTTTTATAAAATAATTATGAAAAATTCTCACCAGAATTTTTCATAATTTAAAACTTGATTTCATTTAGAAGTGTTAATTTATTAGTTGTAAATAATATATAATTCAATTTTTTTGTTCTAATAAAGATTGCTTCTGAATTTTTAAATTTATTACCAATTTCTACTGCTTTGTCAGTATTTTTTAACGTATTATTTTTATTAACCTCAATTATATCTTTTAATGGAATATTAATTGTTGCGCCTTGCCATGTAATGGCTATTTTTTCGATTGATTTTATAATTTCTATTTCTTTCATATTACTAGTAACTCCCTAATCTATTTGTATTTATCTATATAATAGAGTATATATTTAGAATAGAAACCAGCCAATTTCATATATATTCACTCAGCCATTGTGTAAATAGGTAATACTAGTACAAAGATTTTTAGATTTAGTTACAACCTAGGGCAAATTTGCAAATTTTTTTGAGTTGAGTTTTCGGCTAATCTAAATTATGATGATATTATTCATAATATTAAATGCTATGAAAATATAAATAAATTCAGCAGAGCTCAAGTCCAGACAACGTATAGAGCTATGAAAATGAGTTGAAGTGGCTTTAGCATTGCTTAAAACCTATAACCAATTATTTGTTAATAGCTAAAAAATAATCTTATAGGAGGGGATAGATAAAAGTATCTTATAACGAATAAACCATATGTGAAAAATATACAGGAATGGTGCTAATGAGAAAAAAAACTAAATATCAGACTTGGATTCGAATGAAAAAACTGATTGTATTTTTGATAAGCTCAATAATTCTTCTATTGATAACATTATTGCCTATTACTTTCTATCTGCGAATCCTATCAGGGGTTTTAGCGATGCCTTTTATTTATATAACGTTTATACTTTCTTATTCTACTTACCAATTCGCAGCATTCGGAGAGGATTACCAATCAAAAATACATGATTTAATTGTTAAAAAAGTGAATTGGGATGGAGAAGGAAAAATATTAGATATTGGAACAGGTAGTGGATCATTGATTATTAAACTTGCAATGACTTTCCCTAAATCCTTTTTAACTGGAATTGATTATTGGGGGAAGAATTGGGAATACTCACAAGAGCAATGTCAACAGAATGCTAAAATAGAAGGTGTATCTGATAGGGTTAATTTTTTAAAAGCAAGTGCCGCTGAGCTCCCTTTGCAGGATGATGCATTTGATATAGTTGTAAGTTGCCTAACATTTCATGAAGTGAAAGATACAAACAATAAAATAGAATTAATTAAAGAGGCTATAAGAGTATTAAAACCTGGTGGTGAATTTATCTTCTTAGATTTATTTATGGATGAAAAAATATTTGGGGATACAGAAGAGTTCTTAAATAACCTAGAGAAACTCGATATATCTAAATTGAATAGCTACAAGCTTGCTGAAGAAATGAAATTACCAAAGCTTTTATTAAATAAAAAAGTATTAGGAAATGCAATGATTTTGATTGGCAAAAAGTAAAGGGGTATTAATTGCTTACGAAAGTATTGAAGAGTTTTCTAAATAAGGTTACTAACTTTATTTAACAAAGTGATGTAACTCTATGTTTTTTTATTAGCGAGCGGACGTAGACCCATTTAAGCATTTAGTGTGTTTGGTAATCAAATATGAATTTTTCAAACGTAACGTAGTGAAGCACTTTATATAGGGGTAGCGCCACATCGCTATCAAGCTAAGATTATGTAAAATCAATTTCAGGTGAGAAGGTTTTGAACAAGCTGATTTTGTATTAAATACACCAAAAGATATTTTGAATTTACTGTAACCAAACTCGAGTCTAATAAAGAAATTAAGTTACTCACTAAAAAGTCGATTTCTTAACGTACAGGAAATCGACTTTTTATTTATAGGATTAGCGAAAAAAATTTGGTTATTGTTGGTGCTATCTTTCAGTGAAGGTTTTATTGATATTCTAGTTTTTTTAGCATAAAACACCTTAATTCTAGTTACCTTTATGCTTCTTATTAAAATTCCTGGAAAAGTTTATGGGTTAACAATTAAACTACGGCTAATTTATAGGTAAACTGATAATCAAAGTGTAGCTTGATGGGAATAAAATAAAAGACTCTTTTTAAATTTAGTTGGAAATTTAATTAAAAAATATGAGGTTTAATTCATAATAATTACAAATTAATTATTATGAAAACAAAGAGTGATTCCTCTTTTTATACCGTTTTATTAAACTGGATAAACTTCAATTTTTGTTGGATGTGAAAACCGACGTTCTAATTCTCTTTTAATTTTATTAACAGCAAAAACTTCTGAGGATGCATGAACTCTAGCTACCTTTTTTATAGCAGTATTACCCGTGACTAAAATATAACTTACCAAATACGATGAAATCATATATTCACCCTTTCAATGTAACATGTTGTTATAATATATGATTCTTATCTTAACTCTATGAAAGAAATGTAAATTAATATAAAGTTTCCTTTTTAATTCATAGCATATACTTAACTAAATATTAATGAAAAAAGGCCTCTTTTCTCGTTGAAAAGAGGCCTTTTACCGTATCATATTAAGGTTTTTCGGGTACTAGTAATAGTAAGTAATGTACTGGGATACAATTTATTTACTATGCAATTAAGTATAACATGTATATATCATAAAAGGCTGTGTCAAATTTACGAATAAATATAGCATCAAAATACTTATAGCTAACCAAGTACTGAAGTTAAACTATTTTCATACTTCTGCAGTTGACTAAAATTTAAATGAAACTTTAAATTGAGACTAATTATCCAATGTTCTTATCTCTTCGGGAGTATCTTTGTATTTTTTATTTTCTTTCAACAATCTATAAAACTCACTTTTTAATATATTTTTTTCGCGCTCTAGTTTCTTTTGATGCTTAGTCAATTCATTTATACGCTTCGCACTTTCTTGTATTTTTAAATACATGCTCATAATCAACCTCCCAATAAATTATGCTTAAATATATGAGGTTTTTGTACAAAAAATACGGTGAAATTTTTTGTACAAAGGAAGCTTTTCTTTGGTAGTCATTATAGCCTTGCTATCTGGAGCTTATGTAGAGACATAAAAAATTCATAGGAAAATTATCTTTACTTCATATCAGCTTCAGGTGCATGCGATAGTATATATACATAATAACACTAGAAAGAGCTAATCAAGATGTCACTTGAAACAAACATTATTCTTTCTTTATTAGATGTACAACTGTGGATTGCTCATCATCGGGATAATAGTCACATACAAGTAAAAAAACAAAAATTAAATTCATCACCTTACTCAAATAAGTACGCAAGTGTAAATAAATAAAATTAGACATTTATACATATTTTGTATATAAATTTACCGGTTCCTTATATGTTGAGGAACCGGTTGTTGACTTATTAGAAAAAGTTATATTTTATTAATTACTTTCTGGGTCTTTAGATTCCACTTCTCCTTCATTATATTCTTTAGTAGTACCGAATCCTGAATTCCCACCTTCAATAAATGAGGGTTGTCTTTGATTCGATCCTATCTCATCTTGAAAAGTATTTACTTGATTTTGGCTAGACTCACTTATGTCTTCTTGAATAAAAACATGTGTTACATATCCTATTAAAATACCAATTATAACCAGGACACTGCAAACAACTACCTTAATCCATGTTCTCTTCATTCCTCTCTTAGGTGTAGCATCTATTATTTACAAAAAATGTATAAATCGAACTTACAGTTACTTTGAAGTTATTTCATTCTTTGTTTTCTCTAAAGTAAACACATTCATTTTTCAAGAAACATCTTGTACAACTAAATTCTGTTTTTGTAGATAAACAGCTTTATCTGACTGTTTGGCTACGTCTTGTGAATGAGTCACAACAATAATACATTTATTTTCTTTATGTGCTAACTCTTTAAACAACTCAATAATTTCCATAGACGTTTCTTGATCTAGGTTTCCAGTCGGTTCATCTGCAATTAACAAATCTACATTACAAGATACTGCACGAGCGATTGCGACACGTTGTTGTTGACCACCGCTAAGCTGTAACACATTCCTTTTTGCTTCTATTTCTGTCAATCCTACTTTTTTTAGTAGCTCCAATGCTCTTATCTTTTTATCTTTTACATCGACTCCTGTTATTTCCATTGCTGTTATAACATTTTGAAGTGCGGTCATATAAGTAATGAGATTATAAGATTGAAAAATAATTGATACATACTGATTTCGATAGGAGTCGAGACCAATTTTACGTATATCCGTTCCTTTATATAAGACATATCCACTTTTTGGAACGTCTAATCCACTGGCTAAACTAAGAGTTGTTGTTTTTCCTGAACCAGATGGCCCTAAGATAGTATAAAAACTTCCAGTTTGAAAAGAAAAATTTACATTTTTTAAGATTGTAGTTCTCTTATTATTACTTTCATAATAATAATTGATATTTTTAAACTGTAAAATTGTCTCCATATAAATCCTCCTTATTCGTCTTTTAATAAAATCTGTTTTGGATTTAAACGAAGAATGTATAATGCCGGAAGAATCGTTCCTAGCATAGCAATTCCTAATCCAATCCCCCCTACTTTTCCTAAATCTTCAGTTGAAATACTTACATGGATATTATCAACCGGATCTACGTCTGCAGCAGGGTTACCACTTAATTTTGCTATAGGATCTTCCGGTTTATCTTCATTCTTTGCTATTTCACTAGATAAAAGATTATCACCCACTTTTTGAGAAACTTTCTCTCCTGTTGCTAAAGATAAACCAAAAGCTAATACAGCAATACATAATACCTCAACTAGTAATTGACCCATTAACTTCCACTTTTTCTCGCCTATAGATAACAAAATTCCAATTTCTTTTCTACGTTCCTTAATAGAGAGCGTAATTATTAATCCTAAAATTGTTGCACCTGCAATAGACACCATAATTACAATCGTTTTCGAAAAAGATGCAATATTTTCGATTGGACCAATCATCTGTTTATAAACGTTATCTTGTGCATCTAATTCATAGTACGCTGGTAACCCCAATTTTTTTGCTTCTTCTTTAAATGCATCAATATCCTTAGGATCCTTTAATGAATAGATTGCATTTTCCAGTGAATTCATAACAGAATACGGTACATATATTTGATTAGCAGGCTCTAATAAAGCAAAAGATTGTCCTCCAAAAGATGGAGCCTCTTCTTTAGACTCATATATACCTATAATTTCTAGCTCTTTCGTGGTAAGTTCCTCATCCATTACTTCACCTATCTGTAATTTATCACCCACTTTTAAATTGTTTTTTTCAGCTAGTTTTTTTTCAATCATAGCAACGTTTTTTCCTATTGTTTTTGACGTAATTCCCTCTCCTTCAATAAGTTTTAATTTTTTGTCTTGAGCAGCTTCTAATGAAAAAAAGTCTCTAACACCCTGTAAAGTGAAATTTAAATTATTATTTGGACCAAATGATTGAGCTCCTCCAGATGGTTCGACATTTTGAAGCTCTTTCAGCTCAGCAATAGCACTTTTTAGATAATTATAGTGATCTAAATACTTAGAGTTCTTTAATTTATCAGCTTCTTTTTTTTCGATACTTGGTACCTTTCTCGCTTCATTAGCATTTTGATTATTGTTTTGTTCTTCCAAATACTTATTTATATCGATTCTTAAGTTGATATCAGCTCCTAATTGTTGCCTAGCCAAATCTGTTGCTTTACTGGATGCACTTTGAATCGTAAAACCAGCGAATACCAAATTAGTAACAACTAGAAAAATAGCAAGTAATATAAGTGACTTTCCCTTTCTTGATTGTAAACTCAAAAATGATCGTTTGATAAAATTCATGTTCTCTAACCTCCTTGATGCCATAGTATTGAATTAATCTGGAGTTTATATGGGGATTGTCTAGAGATATGTGGAGTTTATATGAGTTTCTGGTGCAAAAACTTCAAGATAATTGCAAGTAACCTTTTAAATTTGGACATATAAACTGTGATTTAGACCATAACCTTGCCAATTTGGGAAATTTATGCTTCCAACGATAAAATTTTAAATCCATCATAAAATCGCTTAATATTATAAAGGCATTAAAAATAAGGTTTTACCAAATTCACTTAATAACACTTAATTATAGGAGCGTTATCGTACATTATAACTTAAACTAACTTGCATTATAACTTACTTTAACTTAATATATTATTATGGAGGTTACTTATGAATCAAGAAGAGCGATTGATACGAGTCCTTAATTATTTAGAAACAAATAAAACTATGAATATAAAAAAGATGTGTGAAATGTTTCATATCTCAAGAGATACTGCAAGAAGAGATATAGTAAAACTTTCAAAAAACAAAGCAATAGTTAGAACTTATGGCGGAGTGGCTTTAGCTACTTTTCATAAGAAAATTGATACTTATCAAGTACGGTCACAGACTGAATTAGAAACGAAAAAATCGATTGGAATGAAAGCTGCAAATATAATTGCAAACAATGACATGATTTATTTAGACGTTTCAACAACAGTCAACTTTGTAGCGCAACATTTGCAATCAAAGAACGTAACTATTGTGACGAATTCAATTGATACTGCTTATATGTTAGCTCAATCTGAAGATACGACAATTCACCTTTTGGGAGGAACTTTAAATAAGGTTTCTCGACATACTACGGGGACTTCGACCACTGAAAAACTCAAAGATTATCACTTTGACAAGGTGTTCATTGGAACCGCAGGTATTACTGAAGACGGGATATACTATGGTTTTGAAGAAGATATTTATTTCAAGCGTGAATTAATCAAACATGCTGATCAAGTTATTTTAGTGGCAGATCACACTAAATGGAATCAGCGACGAAATTATAAGGGTTTAACGCTTGAATCTATAGACACATTCATTACAAATCAAGTTATGTCTAATGAATTATATAATACTTTGAAAGAAAATGGTGTTGAGGTAGTAATTGCAAGTGAAGATTAAAAAATAGGGAGGCTTTATTTTGATTACATCTCTTGTTTTTGACGTAGACGGAACAATTTTAGACACAGAAAAAGCAATACTAAAATCCTTACAAAAAGTTTTAAAAGAAGAACTAAAGGAAGATTATGCGTTACAGGATTTAAAATTTGCATTAGGGATTCCTGGAAAAGAAACCTTAAAAAAATTAAATGTTAAAAATATAGATGTTGTTCATCCTAAATGGGCCAAATCTGTACTAGATTTTTCTCATGAAGTCTCCGTGTTTGAAGAATTAGAAAGCATTATTAAAGAGTTATCTTTTAGTAAATTAAAGCTTGGTATTGTTACATCAAAAACTAAGCAAGAATTAATAGATGAGTTCGAGCCATTTGATCTAAGCGGTCATTTTGAACGTATAATTTGTGCGTGTGATACCGATAAACACAAACCACACCCTGAACCATTATTAGCTTGTTTGAAACAATTAGATGTTCCTAATAATGAGTCAGTATACATCGGAGACTCTATATACGATATGCAATGTGCGAAAAGTGCTGGTGTTAAATTCGCACTCGCTTTATGGGGTTCAAAGACAAAAGAAGGTTTTGAAAAAGCTGATTATGTATTAAATACACCAAAAGATATTTTAAATTTACTGTAACCAAGCTCGAGTCTAATAAAGAAATTAAGTTACTCACTAAAAAGTCGATTTCTTAACGTACAGGAAATCGACTTTTTATTTATAGGATTAGCGAAAGAAATTCGGTTATTGTTGGTACTATCTTTCAGTGAAGGTTTTATTGATATTCTAGTTTTTTTAGCATAAAAACACCTTAACTCTAGTTACCTTTATGCTTCTTATTAAAATTTCCGGCAAGTTTATAGGTTAATAATTAACTTACGGCTATTTTATAGGGGTCACCATGCATGCCCAGCAATGCTTCTTTTTTTGGGAGATAGCAAAGAAGGATTATATATATATTAATATACCGAACCCGTATAAATATCGGTTCTGTTGCAAAGTTTGAAAAAAATGAGCAGGTTGGTAAATGAGGGACAAAGTTTAAGAATTAGCTAATAATTGTTGAAGTTCATTGTACGTCGAAAAGGTGGAGTCTCTTTGAATACTTAGCCTTTGTTTATATAGAGCCTGAATGGTTTCAATACCTTTTATCGTACGTGAAGCATGACGAAGATTTTGAAACCCTGCAGATTTGGCAAAACGTCTCGTTACATGCCTATAATCTTGTTCAATTAGATTGTTTAAATGCTTGATTGTACAATGGATTGTAGTTTGATAAGATCTCAATCCTAACATCAAACGAACTCTCATTTTAATAAAACGATAAAAATCTTCTTTCCTGTTTTTCTCTCTATTTTTTGGTTGCTTACATTAGAAATGCTCAACTGTATAATGACTCATGTTAAACTTACAAATAGACATGCTAATAACCTTTCATACTAATTATTCCTTTCTTTATGCTGGAATACTTAATAGAAAACCTAAGTAATAAGGTTGTTCCACATTTACAAAAAAAATAATTAACTATAAGATGAAATAGGCTACATAGAGGAGGGTTATATGTTACATACAAAAAGATGGAGATTTTTTGCGGTTCTTTCTATTGTAGGTTTGATTTTACTAATTTTATTAAAAATCAAATTCATTTCAATTACTATCGC
>NZ_NTVM01000086.1:0-340 GCF_002558005.1 Bacillus sp. AFS012607 | reverse complement strand
CTAGTTTTCAAAGAACATACCATTTGCTATTTAAAATAGCTTTTTGGTGGAGCCTAGCGGGATCGAACCGCTGACCTCCTGCGTGCAAGGCAGGCGCTCTCCCAGCTGAGCTAAGGCCCCAAAATGTATGGTGGGCCTAAATGGACTCGAACCATCGACCTCACGCTTATCAGGCGTGCGCTCTAACCAGCTGAGCTATAGGCCCATACAAATTGCAGGATTTATTTATATCATATCCTCATTTAAGAGTCAATATTGAATTGAACTCTCAAAACTAAACGAAAACGAAACACGGAAACTTATATTGATAAGCAGCGCTTATCAATTCTCCATAGAAAGG
>NZ_NTVM01000085.1:0-659 GCF_002558005.1 Bacillus sp. AFS012607 | reverse complement strand
TATACCTCTACATTGGGAATGGACCGACCAATAGGAGGTGCTCCATCTCCTTTGTATATTCCCGCAACGGTATAAACTGTAGTTTCTGTTGGACCATACGCATTAATAAAAAGGTGATTTTGCATCCATCGTTTTGCCACTTGTTCACTACAGGCTGATCCCGCAGAAATAACAACCTGTAAATCTTTAAATACAGATTCATCTAACAAATTAAGTACCGTAGGGGGTAAAAGTGCATGTGTAATTTTATTTTTTTGCAAGAACTGAGTAAGTGGTTCAACTGGCATAATATCGTGTTGACTACATACATATAAAGTTCCACCTGAAACTAGGCTAGTAAATATCTCAAATACTGAAGCATCAAATGATAATGAGGCAAATTGAATATTTCTACTGTCTGAATTCATTTTTGTTAAATTAATACTAGAAATAATAAAGTTACATAAGCTTTTTTGTTCAATTAATACCCCTTTGGGTTTTCCTGTAGATCCAGATGTATAGATTACATATGCCAAATTATCTGGTTTAACTTCAATTGTAGGATTTATATTTTTTTCTCTCGAAATATTCATTTCATGTTCTTTTATATTAATACAGTCTATTTCTTTAGGTATCCACTGTGTTGGATGGTTTTGGGTTAGCAATACTTGTATGTTGGC
>NZ_NTVM01000084.1:0-1014 GCF_002558005.1 Bacillus sp. AFS012607 | reverse complement strand
TTCCTCCAATAATTAAATTTGTTATTTATATAGCTTATAAGTTCCAGTTGTAAATCTTTCTAATTTGTTTATCGCTAAATCCTTCATGGACAGCGAAGATTTCTGGAAAATCCGAGAGACACAAATCAATAATTGTATTATCAGTTGTTCTTATATAGTAATATTGAACAGCTCCCTGATAATCTGAATATAAATAGTACTTACGAATCTTATAATTTAATCCATTTTTCTCTAATACCTCATAAAGCTTATTTTTAGTTTCATCCATTACGTCAAAAATAGTTAACTGTTCCATCATTAACAGCTCCTCATTGCGTAAATTTACTAAACTAACTCTAAGAACAAGGTTGTTTCATTATGCTCATTGGTATGCACATTAAACTGTTTTCCCGTAGCTTCTAATGCACTAAAAAGCATTCTTTTATATCCTTGATCCATAAAATCTACACTGATTTGACCATGATTCATAATAAATTGAAGATCAGCCATCATTTTTTTCATTTTCCGTTCCATATAATAACCTCCTCAATAAAGTTATATAACTTATATAACCATTCTATTACTCATTTTTTCAGTTGTCAATATAAGTTATATAACTTATAATTATTTTTAAAGAGGAGGTTGTAATATGGCGGTTAATAAAGACAAGTACACTCAAATTTTAGTTACTTTTACAAAAGAACAAGTAGAACAAATAGAAAATTATTGGCATGAAAATAAGCTGAAGAACCGAAATGAAGCAATTCGTCAGATCGTAGACAAAGGGTTAAGTCGTAAATAATGGCTACCCTTTTTATTTTTCCTAAAAAACCTAAAAACGCATTTAAATTCCCTCTCTCCCTTTACATGCGTTTTTATAACGAATAAGACTTATTATATTAATAAACCCACCAAAAACTCATACAATCAAATCTGAAGAGTCGTTTTTTCAGTTGAACTGATTTTTTTCATGTATTCTTAAAAAAATGAAAAAAGAGCCGGATTTTCATCCCAGCTCATTTATTAATTGGCTCT
>NZ_NTVM01000083.1:0-707 GCF_002558005.1 Bacillus sp. AFS012607 | reverse complement strand
AATTTTACTTTTGATTCCTAATAAATGGGAAGATAATGCAACACCCTGTGCATGATTTCCAGCTGAACAAGCGATTACACCACGTTCTTTTTCTTCATTTGTTAGTTGGGAAATTTTATTAAATGCACCACGAAACTTAAATGAACCCGTTAACTGCATATTTTCTAACTTCAAATAAATTTCTCCACCGGTTTTACTGGTTAAATAGAAAGATTTAACCAAAGGCGTTTTTCTAGCATTTCCATCTAAAATTTTTTGTGCCTTTTTTATATTCCCAATGTTGAGTGGTAAAATCTCATTACTCATATTAACACTTCTTTCAATGGCTTATAATCTAACTCTAGTGTTGCACCTAAATTCTCATAAGTTATCGTACCCTTGTAAATATTTATCCCCGTCGCTAAAGCCGGTTTATTTTGGATTGCATTCTCTAATCCATTTTTAGCTATTTCTAGTAAATACTCAATATTTCCATTTGCCAACGCCATAGTTGAAGTACGTGGAGTAGCACCAGGCATATTTGGTACTGCATAATGGACTACATCATGTTTAACAAATATAGGATTATCATGAGTTGTATAATGATCGACTGTCTCTACCGTACCACCTTGATCTATTGCAATATCCACAATCACACTTCCTGGCTTCATAGATTGAACCATATACTCTTTAACAATTTTAGGAGGACGAGATCCTGGTATTAAAAT
>NZ_NTVM01000082.1:0-295 GCF_002558005.1 Bacillus sp. AFS012607 | reverse complement strand
TAGGAATCAAAAGTAAAATTGTGATGCCAACCTCTGCACCGCAAGCTAAAGTGGATGCGACGAGAGGATATGGTTCTGAAGTTATTTTATACGGTGATACGTTTGATGATGCAAAAGCGAAGTGTGAAGAGATTATAAAAGAAACAGGCGAAACATACCTACATCCATATGATGATGTAGAAGTAATGGCTGGCCAAGGGACAATTGGGTTAGATATTCTGGATGATATGTGGGATGTTGATACTGTTATTGTACCTATTGGTGGAGGAGGAATTATTTCAGGAATTGCTGTAGC
>NZ_NTVM01000081.1:0-362 GCF_002558005.1 Bacillus sp. AFS012607 | reverse complement strand
AATTCCCCCTTTGGATCATTAAAAATTAGGGAGGGTTTATGTTCCGCTCTAGAATAGACATCAATTGTAGGAAATACATAGGTTTCCCCTTTACCAGAGCGTGTTGTACCAATAATTAAGTTGTTTACCGGACTATCATCAATAAATACCTTGTCACCTAGTCGGGAGATAACAACACCACCGCCACCTTTAAATGTTTCCTCTCGATCTGGTACAGCTCGGTACTGCTTTTTCAGCTCTTCAACTGTTGTAAAACGACTAGACCCTTTCTCATGATTATTTAAGTTTTTAAAGGAAGATTTCAATTTGTACACTGTTCTCGCTATAGTTCCAATCACTACAAGGAAAACAAGCAAGTAGTA
>NZ_NTVM01000080.1:0-219 GCF_002558005.1 Bacillus sp. AFS012607 | reverse complement strand
ACCAACTGAGCTAATGGCTCATTTTGAAAGTGGTGCCGGCTAGAGGACTTGAACCCCCAACCTACTGATTACAAGTCAGTTGCTCTACCAATTGAGCTAAGCCGGCTTGCGACTTCAAAATGGTGGCTCGGGACGGAATCGAACCGCCGACACGAGGATTTTCAGTCCTCTGCTCTACCGACTGAGCTACCGAGCCTTATTAAAATGGCGGTCCCGACC
>NZ_NTVM01000007.1:0-228948 GCF_002558005.1 Bacillus sp. AFS012607 | reverse complement strand
GCAAAAGCTAAAGAAGAAGAGAAAGCAAGAGAAATAGCAAGAGCTAAAGAAGAAGAGAAAGCAAAAGAAATAGCAAAAGCCAAAGAAGAAGAGAAAGCAAGAGAAATAGCAAGAGTTAAAGAAGAAGAGAAAGCAAAAGAAATAGCAAAAGCCAAAGAAGAAGAGAAAGCGCAAGAAATAGCAAAAGCTAAAGAAGAAGAGAGAGCGAAAGAAGTATCAAAAAACAATATACAGTCTGCTAAACGTGAATTAACGGTAGTAGCGACAGCGTATACTGCTGATCCAAGTGAAAATGGTACATATGGTGGACGCGTTTTAACTGCGATGGGGCATGATTTAACGGCAAATCCGAATATGAGAATTATCGCAGTTGACCCGAAAGTAATCCCATTAGGATCTAAAGTATGGGTAGAAGGTTATGGAGAAGCTATCGCTGGTGATACTGGAAGTGCAATTAAAGGTAATCGTATTGATGTATTAATGGGGTCAAAAAGTAAAGCTATGAATTGGGGAAGAAAAACTGTTAAAGTAAAAATTTTATAGTAACTATAATGATCTAAATAGAAGTCAGTTCTCTTTATTGAGGCTGGCTTTTATTTTTTTAGTGGAAGTATAATAGGATTCTTAAATGACTTATTAATAAAACTGTAATAAAACATAAAAATTGTATCATGTTTAGAAAAACTATTAAGAATGAGGTAAGGAAGTAGAACAGAAGGTTATTGAGAAGTAGAGAAGAATAGTATGTTGCTACAATTACACAAGATATCGAGGAACGTGAACTTATTTCAGTAGTTGATTTCCAGTTTGGGGAAATGAATATATACTATTATTTATGTAAAGATTGTTCAATTATAAAAACGGAAACACAAAGTACATAACAAGACTAACATATTATATTAGTCTTGTTTTTGTATCGCAACATCATTAAGAATCGCATCAAATATATCTTTTTGCGTAAAGTTATCTGTAAAAATAGTTTCTCTGGAAACCTCAATTGTATCGTGCGGATTATACCATTTTTGTAGGGAATCTTCACCAAATTCATGTCGTTTGTCCCTTGTGTTATGTCGTCTAATAGTTTCCTCTAATGATAAATCAAAGTAATATGTAAATGCATTTTTATCAAAATAACGAATTAATTCTTTTAACATCTCACCATACCTACGACTGTTCAATATACCTTCTAAAATAACAAATTCACATTTTCCTTTTCCGTACTTTGTAATTTCAAATAGTAAATCATGTGATAAATTCCCCATTGTGTCGTGTACTCTAAGCATATCTCTACGCACAACATCCTGTGATACTAAAAGTGTACCTTGTCCGAAATGTTCTTGTAGTTGCTTTGCAATCGTTGTTTTACCACTTGCGGAGTTTCCTCTAAGAATGATTAAAGTGGATGTAAATATAGGATTAGACATAATGTATTCCCCCCAACAGTATTAATTATATAGAAAATTTTAACAAATAAAGTGAGGAAAGTGTATAATTAATATGACGGATATTTAAGGAGGGGGTTAGATGGGGGATATATTAAAAAATGCACGACCTATATGGAAACGGACTTGGTTTCGTTATCTAGGGGCATTTTTTATTGTTCAGTTACTGTTTATCCCGCATTAACGGGCAGTAAGACCCCCACCTCAAAATTCAGCGAAAGCGAAGAAGTTAGGTGGGGGATCAACTGCCCGTAAAAGCCCGAATGGTTCAACTAATAATCAGTGGGGGATGAACAAAACCCCCACTGATTAAAGTTTCACTTTATTTTGTGTGAAATAACTGCGTGGGCACCAAACTTTAGGCCAGGCGGAGAGTTTTTTAATAGAATATTAAATTCTCAATTTTTTACTGAATGGTTCACACTCTATACAATCCCGCAATTTAACGTATTTACAGCATTTTTTGCGATTACATTACTACCATATGCATTAGTAGGTGCAATGAAAGATATAACATCAAGAAAAAATATAAAGGAATAATAGAGGTATAATATGCTTTTTCAAAAAGAAGGTTTATTGATTAGATACGTAATGGAAGATGATGCATCTATCGTTTCTAAATGGTTAACGGACCCAGCAGTCCTGCGGTATTACGAAGGACGAGATAATCCGCAGTCTGTAGAAAAGGTGCTTGATCATTTTATACATAATCCAAACAGTAATGAAAAAAGATGTTTAATAGAATTTGATACCGTTCCGATTGGTTACATGCAAATGTACCCAGTTGATTCAGAGTGGAAAGCGTTATATGGCTATAAAGAATCACAAAATGTATGGGGAATGGACCAATTTATCGGTGAACCAGCCTATTGGGGAAAAGGAATTGGACAAAAACTCGTTCAGGCAGCAATTACATACATTATGGGTGAAATGGGAGCAGAAGCAATCGCAATGGATCCGAAAGTAAATAATGAACGAGCGATAAAGTGTTATGAAAAATGCGGATTTAAAAAAGTAAAGATTTTAAAGGAACATGAGCTGCATGAGGGGAAATTAGAAGATTGTTGGATGATGGAATACAAACAATTATAATGAATATGCAATGGCTTATATAAACGAAGGGAGCTGTGCGAAATGAAAAAAGCGTTAATCGTAATTGATGTGCAAGCGGGTATGTATACAGCTGGAATGCCAGTACATAATGGGGGAAAGTTTTTACAAACACTGCAAGAGCTTATTGGGGAATGTCGTTCAAATGATATCCCAATTATTTATGTCCAACATAACGGTCCTAAAGACCATCCGTTAGAAAAAGGTACGGATGGATGGCGAATCCATGCGGCCATCGCTCCGCAAGAAGGAGATAATATTGTTGAAAAGACGACGCCAGATTCATTCCATAAGACAAACTTAAGCGAAGTGTTACAAGAGAAAGGAATTGAACACGTTATTCTTTCGGGAATGCAATCAGAGTATTGTGTAGATACGACAACGCGCAGAGCATGTAGTGAAGGATATAAAGTAACGTTAGTGAGTGATGCGCATAGTACATTTAATACAGAAGTGTTACGTGCTGAAGATATTGTGCAACATCATAACGCAGTATTGGGAGCGTTTGCGGATGTTGTTGCATTAAAAGACTTGAAAGTGGCTGCCTCTAAATAAGAGGTAGTTTTTTTATTAGAAAAAAGCGTCAAATATTGTCGGTAAGTCGATATTTTGAAATAATCGTTTATATAATTTCACGTACCATAATGAAAATATACAAAAAAGGAGCACCACATAATTAAAAAGGGTGCTCCTGCATTAAAATGTTACTTCTTCTTGTCTTTATCCAATATATTTTGTTCTTCAGCAAATTCCGTACCATATGCAAAGCGGCGATTAATACGAATGTTATCATTGTTGTGCCTTGTATGAGAGTTAGAGAAGCGATGAACGATTACTTCAGATAAAGTGAAGACGATGGCAGAAAGGATACTGCCCCATGCAATTTGCATATAGTTGTCTAATAAAATATTACCGAAAATCCATACGCTTAAATATGTTAATAAGAAATCCGACATAATGGCACCAGTATTGCCAATTCGATTTAAAATGATTTTATCAACGAACATGTAGGATACGATTGTAACAAAGAGACTGAATGAAATAATTTGAACAAACGTTGCAGGGAAAAATAAAGCAAGCCCAATGCTAAATGCGATAATGCACGATATAAACTTGATAAGCACTACTGTGAAATCATTCAAAATTCACACCTCCGATTTATACATAGTTTTTCAATAAATTCTGGAGTTCATACATTGTAACGGATTTATTTACGTAAAACTTTTTCATGTTCGGAATTTAGTCTAAATATTATAAAAACAACGGAAAAATGTTATAGTAAAATGAGAGTGTATGACATTTTTAGGTAAGGGGGAATCCAGGATGTGGATTACTTCAGAAGTAGAAATTCCAGATGAGTTAATCGATCACCTTGAGCAAGGAAAGTTAGTGTTATTTGTTGGAGCGGGAGTTTCTATGAAAGGGAAATCAAACTTACCGAATTTTGATGATTTAGTTGATGCAATTGCAAAAACGTTATATGTCGAAAAACGTGAAATAACAGAACCACATGATTATTATCTTGGTAAAATTGCAAAAACAAAAGATGTACATCAAGTTGCAAGAGATCTTGTTCATATAGAGAAATCAAAACCGAATCCATTGCATTTTGCAATTCCAAGGTTATTTCCTTTAGATACAGATATCCGCATTGTAACAACAAATTTTGATCAACATTTTACAACTGCAATTAAGGAAATAAATAGAGATATCAATGTTTATTATGCTCCAGCTTTACCGACTGGGAGAGCATTTAAAGGTCTTGCTTATATACATGGTAATGTAGAACAGGAGAAAGAGGCTTTAATTTTAACAGACGGTGATTTTGGAAGGGCTTACTTAACCGAAGGGTGGGCGAGAAGATTTTTAGTCGATCTATTCTCGAATTACACCGTTTTATTCGTTGGATATAGTCATAATGACCCAGTAATGAAATATTTAGCAACTGGTTTACCACCAAGTACAAGACGATTTGCTTTTGTCGCACAAGGGGAAAATACGTACCACTGGGAACATTTAGGGATAAGACCAATTGTGTATCCGAATAAAGTGAATAATCATCAATCCCTCGTAAAAGCGGTAAAACGCTGGGCGGAATTAATGGGCGATAATTATATTACGAAAAGAATGCGTATTCGGGATATTGTAACGGTTCCCCCGTCAGTAGAACAGGAACAATTATCATACATAAAGCAATCAATTAAAAAAATTGAAACAGTTCGTTACTTTGTGGAATTTGCTCATGATTATGAATGGATCGAATGGTTAGAAGCAGAAGGTAAATTACAAAATTTGTTTATGCTTACGCCAAACTATAATGAAGTAGATGAATTACTTGCAGAATGGTTAGTGGAACAATTTCTTTTTAGTCATCAGAAAGAATTATTTCAATTAATTTATAAAAACTATTCTAAAATATCACCGTTATTATGGAGAACGATTTGTAACTACTTAAACGAAACGAAGAGTAAGATGGATCCGTTGTTGTTTGCAAGATGGACACTCTTTTTATTAGAAACAGCTGAAAAAGATAGTAGCTCTATAGAAAAGATTTCTAAGTTACTGCAAAAATGTTCTTTTCCTGAGCATAAGGAAATTGCCTTATTGTTACTAACTTTTATTTTAGATGGAAAACTGAAGTTGAAACGTGTAAGAAAATGGGGAAATGATACGCAAGAATCAATAGAACTCGAGGAATCGAGTCGCTTACCAGTATCTACATTTTCTCATGTGGAGCAAATTTGGAACGAAAAGATGAGGCCATATATCACCCATTATGCTGTTCCAATTATGATGATCGGATTAGAAAAATTGAGAATGTTGTCGTTAAGACAAACGGCACTGAAAAAAAGAAATAAGGAAGATGTAGAAAAAGATTTTCATCAAAATGATCTTGCATTTTTAATACAAATTGTAAAAGAGTGTCTAACTTATTTATGTGAAAACAATGAGAAAAAAGCGGATTATTATATTACAGAAATGATAGAAGCAAATAGTGTACTTCAAAAGCGAATTGCAATTGACGCGATGAATAAAAATATTTTTGTTCGTGTAGATGACAAAATGAAATGGTTGTTACATGAAGGACTTCTTTTAGATTTCACTTATAAACACGAAGTTTTTCAACTTTTAAAAAGGCATTATGCACATTGTTTAGAAGAAACAAAAGAAGAAGTCACTCGAACTGTAATAAAGCATCTTACAGAAGAGAGGGTATTTGATGCATGTCTCGTATTAGACTTATTATTCAAGTGTGATTCAAATAGTCCATCTACGGCAAATGGGTATGAGTTAATGAAGCAAAAGCATCCTCATTTTCATTCTGAACGATACAGTGTACAAAAGAAAGAGGATACAGCGCAAAGCATTACTTGTAATGTAACAGCTGACGGATTATTGCAGCTGAAAGATGTTGAAATTATGAAGCAAGTTCGGCAATTTTCGCAAGATGGTGTTTTTGAACAACGCCATTTTTTAGAGATGTTATCAAAAGCATGTAAATTGAATACAGAGTGGAGTATTTCATTCGCATATCAATTAGTAGGAGTGCAAGAAATAAGTAATGAAGTATGGTTTGTTTGTATTAGAGAATGGCGAAATAACCGAGGATTGACAAATGATCAAATCCAAAAAATTATTCCGCTATTGCAGAAATTTGTTAGAAATACTGCTTATCATTGGTTAATTAGTAGTTTTCTATATGAAATTAGTAATCGACTAGAAGAGTTAGAAGAGAATAGTATACGTGTTGTAAAACGCTTTGCTTTTTCAGTGTTTCCTCAAGTTATGAAGAGTGATACGGATTTTAAGCTTGGAAAACAAGATTTTTACAATGAATCAATTCAGCATCCTGTTGGGAAAATGACGGCTGTATTATTAAAGTTGTTATCATATGATCATTTATACGATCGTAATGTATATGAATATTTATTTTTATTTGAAGAACAAGTAAGAGTTAATTTGGAACGAACAAACTTTATGTTTGCTCGTTTAATAGCAGATATTACATTTCTATATCATATTGAAAAGCAATGGTGCCGAAAATATTTGTTACCATACTTAGATTTAAAAAAACAAAATGAAATTACGGAATATGCATGGGCTGGTTTATGTTACACGCAAATAAATTTACCTTTATTTACAGAAATGAAGCGTTTTATTAAGTATGCGATAGAACATTTGGAAGTATTACATCCGCATACGAGGGAAGCTTTCTTGAAGTGGCTTAGCTTTGTATTTATTAAATGTGTACTATATTGGGAGCAAAAAACAGAGTGGTTATACCCTTTACTCATACTAGAAAATGAAGAAAATAAAATTAAATTTATGCAGTTTTTATGCTATTACGTCAAAACATTAAGCGTAAAAGAACAACAAAAATTTTGGACAGCTTGGCTCAGTGTATTTTTACGAGAACGACCAAAAATGGGTGAGATAACTGCGAGAGAATATGTAATGCTTTTACGTATTATCTTATACATGGATGAAATATTAGAAAAAGGATTATGTATTATGTCTCGTGCATTTTCAAGTGTACATGGTAAATGTACAGGTGAGGAAATGAAGCAGTTATTGATTGAAATGCTTCATAAAAAAGAAAGTATGAAAGCGCATAAAGAAATGTTTGCAAATGTGTTTTTTATTTTACTACAAACATGTCACGAAGCCGTTTTATTTGAAAAAGAAATCATACAAATAAAAGAATTATTAGTTCAGTATGAAGTAGAGGAATATGTTTTACATTTACTAGAAAATGAAATAATTCGCATAGGAATTGTAATGGGTGATTTACAAAAAGAAGTATAGGATGAAAGTGGAATTTTAAAAAAATATATAAAAAGTTGTTGACAGTGTTTTAAAAAGCGTTCTATAATACGAATCATACTTATTCAATTTCAAAAACATTTGAATAAACAAAGTGCAATGAAGAGATCACAGTAGTGGTTAGTCTTACTGTAACAGAGAGCTGGTGGTTGGTGTGAACCAGTACAGGGATAATCATGAATTACAGTCTTGGAGCATCTTTTTCGTAATAAAGATAGTTTGTCTTTATGAGGAAAAAGCGGTCAATTGATCGTTAACAGTGAAGAGAGGTAGACGGAAAGTTAGTCTACAACTAGGGTGGTACCGCGATAAATATCGTCCCTACTGATTTATTCAGTAGGGACTTTTTGTATTTTAGTGGTCCAACTTGAAAATAAAATAGTCATGCATTGAAAGGAAAAGCAGTAGTTGTTGTTTCCCTGTAACAGAGAGCTGGTGGTTGGTGCGAACCAGTACAAAAACAAGAGCGAATTACAGTCCTGGAGCATCTTTTTCGTAGTAAAGATAGTATTTGTCTTTATGAAGGGAAAGACGGTCAGATGATCGTTAACAATGAAGAGAGGTAGACGAAAGAAGTCTACAACTAGGGTGGTACCGCGATAAATATCGTCCCTACTGATTGCATCAGTAGGGCTTTTTTGTACAAAAAAGTGGGTTTTTAACTAGTAGTTCATGTCTTTGTACGAATTATTAGTTTAAAATAAGAAGAGGTATCGATTCCACTATAAATTTGTATAATTAACCAGTTCAGAAAATAGAGAATCTTTTATTCTCTTACTATACTTTTAAAACATTAGAGGAGGATTTCCAAATGGCAAATCATGAATTAGATCAATTACGTAAACAGGTAGATGAAATTAACTTACAACTATTACACCTTTTAAACAAACGTGGTGAAATTGTTCAAAAAATTGGAGAGCAAAAGCAAGTACAAGGTACGAAACGCTTTGATCCAGTACGTGAGCGTGAAGTACTTGATATGATCGCAGAGCATAACGAAGGACCATTCGAAACATCAACTGTTCAACATATTTTCAAAACGATTTTCAAAGCAAGCTTAGAGTTACAAGAAGATGATAACCGCAAAGCGTTACTAGTATCACGTAAAAAGAAACAAGAAAATACAATCGTTGATGTAAAAGGTGAATTGATTGGAAACGGAGCACAAACGTTCATCATGGGACCTTGTGCAGTAGAAAGCTTAGAGCAAGTTCGTCAAGTAGGGCAAGCGATGAAAGATCAAGGCTTAAAATTAATGCGCGGCGGTGCATTCAAACCGAGAACATCTCCATACGATTTCCAAGGTTTAGGAGTAGAAGGACTTCAAATTTTACGTCAAGTAGCAGACGAGTTCGACTTAGCAATTATTAGTGAAATTTTAAATCCGAACGATGTTGAAATGGCATTAGACTACGTTGATGTAATTCAAGTTGGTGCACGTAACATGCAAAACTTCGATTTATTACGTGCTGTAGGTAAAGTTAACAAACCAGTATTATTAAAACGTGGATTAGCAGCAACAATTGATGAGTTCATTAACGCAGCGGAATACATCATTGCGCAAGGCAACGATCAAATTATTCTTTGTGAGCGTGGTATCCGCACATACGAAAGAGCAACACGTAACACATTAGACATTTCTGCAGTACCAATTTTAAAGAAAGAAACACATTTACCAGTTATCGTTGATGTAACACATTCAACTGGACGCAGAGATTTATTATTACCAACAGCGAAAGCGGCACTTGCAATTGGCGCCGATGCAGTAATGGCTGAAGTGCATCCAGATCCAGCAGTTGCATTATCAGATTCTGCACAACAAATGGACATTCCAGAATTCCATAGATTCATGGATGAGTTAAAAGGTTTCAAAAATAAATTATCTTAATTCCATATCATATATGCATTGAAGAGGAAACAGTAGTGCTTATCTCACTGTTAAAGAGAGCTGATGGTCGGTGTGAATCAGTACAAAGGTAAGCATGAATTACAGCCTTGGAGCATCTTTCCCGACAACTTATGGAGGGGAAGACGGTCAAACGATCGTTAAAGAAGAAGAGAGGTAGACGACAGTTGTCTACAACTAGGGTGGTACCGCGATAAACATCGTCCCTACTGAGCGCTCAGTAGGGACTTTTTTGTACAAAAAAATAGTAAAGGGGCAAGAGAAATGAGATACATTACAGCTGGAGAATCACATGGACCGCAGTTAACAGTTATTTTAGAAGGTGTACCAGCAGGTTTGACACTTACGGCGGAACATATTAATAAAGAATTATTAAGAAGACAAAAAGGTCATGGACGCGGAAGACGCATGCAAATTGAAACAGATACAGTTGAAATTGTAAGTGGTGTTCGTCACGGGATGACACTTGGATCACCGATTACGTTAATCGTAAAAAATGATGATTTCAAACATTGGACGAAAGTAATGGGTGCCGAGCCAATTTCGGAAAAAGAAAGTAAAGACATGAAACGTACAATTACAAAACCACGTCCCGGACATGCGGATTTAAATGGAGCAATTAAATATGGTCATCGTGATATAAGAAACGTATTAGAGCGCTCATCTGCAAGAGAAACGACAGTTCGTGTAGCTGCTGGTGCAGTTGCAAAACAAATTTTAAGCGAATTAGGCGTGGAAATTGCAGGACATGTTCTTGAAATTGGTGGAGTAAAAGCAAAACATATTTCAAACTTATCAATTGAAGAAATTCAAACAATTACTGAAAACTCACCAGTTCGATGTTTAGATAAAGAAGTAGAGCAAGAAATGATGAATGCGATTGACAACGCAAAAAGTAGTGGAGATTCAATCGGTGGCATCGTGGAAGTCATTGCAGAAGGTATGCCAATTGGCGTTGGTAGTTACGTTCATTACGATCGTAAATTAGATGCAAAACTTGCTGGTGCAATTATGAGTATAAATGCATTTAAAGGTGCTGAAATTGGCGTAGGTTTTGAAGCGGCACGACAACCTGGAAGCAAAGTGCATGATGAAATTCTGTGGGATAAAGAAAAAGGATACACGAGAAAAACGAATAATGCCGGCGGTTTAGAAGGCGGTATGACAACAGGTATGCCAATTGTCGTAAGAGGCGTTATGAAGCCAATTCCTACTTTATACAAACCGTTAGCAAGCGTTGATATTGATACGAAAGAAGAATTCCAAGCGAGTATTGAAAGATCTGATAGTTGCGCAGTACCAGCAGCGGGTGTAGTAGCTGAATCTGTTGTGGCATGGGAACTTGCAGATGCACTAGTCGAACAATTCGGAAAAGATCGTATGGAATTATTAAAACAAAACATTATGCAACACAATAACTACGCAAAAGAATTTTAATAAAAAGGTGGGTTTAACGTGCAAGTAAAGGATCAACTATCATCATTACAACCATATAAACCAGGTAAATCACCAGAACAAATGAAAGAAGTGTACGGAGATCATTCGTTTGTGAAATTAGCATCGAATGAAAATCCATTCGGTTGTTCACCGAGAGTTTTAGAAGAGTTGCAAAAATCTTGGTTGGAACATTCTTTATATCCTGACGGAGGTGCTACAACGCTCCGTCAAACAATCGCAGATAAGTTGCATGTGCAAATGGAACAAGTACTTTGTGGTAGTGGTTTAGATGAAATCATTCAAATAATAAGCCGCGCCGTATTACGAGCGGGAGATAACATTGTAACAGCAGGTGCAACATTCCCGCAGTACCGTCATCATGCGATTATTGAAGGCTGTGAAGTGAAAGAAATTCCTTTAAATAAAGGTGTATACGATTTAGACGAAATTTCGTCAGCGGTAAATAATAATACGAAAATCGTATGGATTTGTAATCCGAACAACCCGACGGGCACATATGTGAATGAGCAAAAATTAACTCAATTTATTGAAGGCATTAGTGAAAATACGTTAATTGTCATTGATGAAGCGTACTATGAATACGTAACAGCAAAAGACTTCCCTGAGACATTACCGCTTTTAGAAAAACATAAAAACATTCTTGTACTTAGAACGTTTTCTAAAGCATACGGATTAGCTTCTTTCCGCGTTGGATATGCGATCGGACAGGAAGAGCTAATTGAGAAATTAAATGTTGTACGTTTACCATTTAACGTATCTTCATTAGCGCAAAAAGCAGCTACAATTGCTTTTAGTGATGACGAGTTTATTAAAGAAATAGTTCGCGTGAATACAGAAGGATTACAGCAATACGAGAGTTTCTGTAAGGAAAACGGTATACCATTTTATTCGTCACAAACTAATTTCATCTTCTTACCGGTAGATAATGCTGGAGAGATTTATGAAGCTTGCGCACATGCAGGGTTTATTATTCGTCCATTCCCAAATGGTGTCCGTATTACAGTTGGAACAAGGGAGCAAAATGAAGGAGTGATTTCAGTGTTAAAACAACACTTTGAAAATAAAAAAAGTAAGTCTCGAGATGAGGCAAATGCGTAAAAAGGTAGTATTAATTGGAACAGGTTTAATAGGAGGCTCTCTCGCATTAGCAATTAAGAAAGAGCACGATGTAATGATAACAGGTTATGATATATTTAAAGAGCAAGTAGAGCGTGCAAAAGAATTACACGTAGTAGATGAAATAGCAGTTGATTTACAACATGCATGTGAAGAGGCACATTTAATTGTTTTTGCTTCTCCAGTTGAAGAAACGAAGAAGTTATTACACAAACTTGCGTCATTCCGTTTACGAGAAGATGTTATAGTGACTGATGTTGGTAGTACAAAAGGGTCTATTATGAACGAAGCGGAAGCTTTATTTTCAAAGGAAGTTTCTTTCATTGGGGGACATCCGATGGCGGGTTCTCATAAA
The DNA here is from genome assembly GCF_002558005.1 of Bacillus sp. AFS012607. Taxonomy (NCBI): domain Bacteria; kingdom Bacillati; phylum Bacillota; class Bacilli; order Caryophanales; family Bacillaceae; genus Bacillus; species Bacillus sp. AFS012607. The sequence continues at coordinate 216,737 of NZ_NTVM01000007.1, read as the reverse complement.
ACGGGAGTTGAAAGCGCAAAGGCGCATTTATTTGAAAATGCATTTTACATTTTAACACCGATGAATCATGTACCAAATGAACAAGTGGAAGACCTTAAAGTATGGTTAAAAGGAACAGGATCACATTTTCTTGTTTTAAATACAGAAGAACATGATTATGTAACAGGGATCGTTAGTCATTTCCCGCATCTTATCGCAGCAGGTTTAGTAAAGCAAGTTGAGAAGCATGCAGGAGATAATCCGCTCATTCATCAACTAGCTGCTGGAGGTTTCAAAGACATTACACGTATCGCATCTAGTAGTCCGAAAATGTGGAGTGATATTGTAAAGCAAAATCGAGAGCATTTAATGGTATTATTAAAAGAGTGGATCTCTGAAATGGAAGGTTTATATAAGACAGTTTCTACTGGAGATGCAGGCGAGATTCAAAACTATTTTGCAGATGCGAAAGAATACCGTGATTCTTTACCAGTAAGAAAGAGTGGTGCAATTCCTGCTTATCACGACTTATACGTTGATGTATTAGATAAGGTGGGGGCATTGGCTCATATTACGAGTATTTTAGCGCGCGAGGAAATTAGTATTACGAACTTGCAAATATTAGAAGCGCGTGAAGGACTGCTTGGGGTATTACGTATTAGCTTCCAAAGGGAAGAAGATCGTATGAAAGCAAAGCTAGCGCTTGGAGAAGAAGAATACCAAACTTATGAAACAATTTAAATGAGAAGGTGAAAAACGTGAAAGAAAGAACAATACAACCTGTTAATAACGGATTGAATGGCAATATTACAATCCCAGGTGATAAATCCATTTCACACCGTGCTGTTATGTTCGGTTCGATTGCAGAAGGGAAAACAACAATTAAAGGTTTCTTGTCCGGTGCAGACTGTTTAAGTACTATTTCATGTTTTAAAGAAATGGGAGTAGAAATTACGCAAAACGGTGATGAAGTTACTGTAGTTGGTAAAGGATTAGAAGGTTTACAAGAACCGAAAGCTGTATTAGATGTTGGTAATTCTGGTACAACAATTCGATTAATGTCAGGTATATTAGCTAACACACCATTTTTCTCTTGCGTACAAGGTGATGAATCTATCGCAAAAAGACCGATGAAGCGTGTAACAAACCCATTAAAACAAATGGGTGCAAACATTGACGGCAGAGAAGAAGGAACATTTACACCGCTAACAATACGTGGCGGAGATTTAAAAGCAATTGAATATATTTCTCCTGTTGCAAGTGCACAAGTAAAGTCAGCTATTTTACTTGCAGGTCTTCGTGCAGAAGGTGTAACAGCTGTTACAGAACCACATATTTCACGCGACCATACGGAAAGAATGCTTGAAGCATTTGGTGTTAAAGTAACTCGCGAAGGGAAAACAGTGAAGCTATCAGGTGGACAAAAATTAACAGCAACAGACATTCAAGTGCCAGGTGACGTATCATCAGCAGCATTTTTCTTAGTAGCAGGTGCAATCATCCCAAATAGTAAACTAGTATTACAAAATGTAGGAATGAATCCAACTCGTACAGGTATTATTGATGTTTTAGAGAAAATGGGTGCTACATTTACTGTAGAGCCGATTAACGAAGGCGCATCAGAACCAGCTGCAAACATTACGATTGAAACATCTTCATTAAAAGGAATTGAAATTGGTGGGGATATTATTCCAAGACTAATCGATGAAATTCCAGTTATCGCTTTAGCGGCAACACAAGCAGAAGGTATTACAGTTATTAGAGATGCACACGAATTAAAAGTAAAAGAAACAAATCGTATTGATACAGTCGTTGCTGAGTTAACGAAACTAGGAGCTCGAATAGAAGCAACTGATGACGGCATGATCATTTACGGAAAATCAGCTCTAAAAGGCAATACAGTAAATAGTTATGGTGATCATCGCATCGGAATGATGCTTGCGATTGCTGGCTGCCTGGCAGAAGGAAAAACAATTATTGAAGGTGCAGAAGCCGTAGGTGTATCATATCCTACATTCTTTGATGAACTTCAAAAGTTAGCTAAATAATAAGGATGGAAAGCAGATACGTGATGTATCTGCTTTTTTTGTTAAAACGTCCTTGTAATTTCACTTACCGAACTGCAAAAGTAAGAATTATGATACAATTCAAACAGGGAATGGAGGAGAATTATATGAATGTCATACAATTAAAAGAAGATAAGTTCAGAGAAGCATTACGTTTATCAGAATACGCTTTTCAATATAAAGTAGATGAGGAACGATTACAGCAGCAACTTACAAAGATGAAGGAAAGTCATGAAATATACGGCATTATGGAAGGGGAAGACTTAGCAGCAAAACTACATCTTATTCCGTTTCATATTTACATAGGTAAAGAAAAATTTAAAATGGGTGGCGTTGCAGGAGTAGCGACGTATCCAGAGTACAGAAGAAGTGGGTATGTAAAAGAGCTACTTCAATATTCACTTCAAACGATGAAAAAAGATGGCTATACAGTCTCTATGTTACATCCATTTGCTGTTTCATTTTACCGTAAATACGGCTGGGAACTTTGTGCGAATTTAGTCACATGTCATATGACTAAGAGCGATTTAGTGATGAAAAAACAAGTGAATGGTACTGTGAAACGTTTCAATAAAGAAAAGCATCCAGAAGAGGTCGAAAAGCTCTATGAAGTATTTGCAGAACGTTTTTCAGGTATGCTAGTTCGAGAGAAGAACTGGTGGTTACAAGCGGTTTATGATGATTTAACATTAGCGATTTACTATGATGAAAATAAAAGGGCAGCAGGTTACATGTTATACAAAATAGAAAACTATAAAATGACAGTAGAAGAATTTGTACCACTACGTAATGAAGCACGAAATGGTCTGTGGAACTTTATTTGCCAGCATGATTCTATGATTAAAGAACTTGAAATGACAGTAAGTGAAAACGAACCGTTGTTATATTCATTGCAAGAGCCACGCGTGAAGACAGAAATAAAACCATATTTTATGGGAAGAATTGTAGATGTAGAGCAGTTTTTAAAACAATATGAGTTGAGCTGGAACAATGTACAGCAAGAAGTGATTCTACACATTACAGACGCATTTGCTCCGTGGAACAACGTATCAGTGAGGCTTGCGAATCATGAAATAACAATTATGAAAGAGGAAACAATAGATAAAGGAATTAAGCTGGATATTAACGCATTATCTACAATAATGTTTGGCTACAAGCGTCCGTTAGAACTTAATGAACTAGAATTCATTAGCGGAAGCGAAGAGGAAATACAAGCATTTGAGAATATAGTTCCAGTACGTAAAGCTTTTATTTATGATTTCTTTTAAGCTTTAAATAGGAAATGGGGCTGTCCCAAACAAAATTTGGGACGGTTTTCTCTTTGGTTCTCGTTTTTGTCGGTAAGTCGATGTATTCTAAAAACCGCTGATATAAATTGATTCACAAACAAGGGATTAAAATTGCAACTATACGTAGTTACGCACTTGACTTTTAGTCCTTGTAATTTATAATTAAAAACGGAATGAATTTTCATTCCTAAAAATAGAGGTGGAAAAAATGGCTAAAAACAAACAAGAGGATATTTTTGATGCTGCGATGCAACTTTTTGCAGAGCGTGGTTACGATGGTACGACAATTCCAATGATCGCTGAAAAGGCAAAAGTCGGTGCGGGTACTATTTATCGCTATTTTGAAAATAAAGAGGCACTAGTTAACTCATTATTTTCAAAAAGTATGTTAGAGCTTTCTGAAATGATAAAAACAGATTTTCCTGTTGAAGCAAATATTCGTGAACAGTTTAGTCATACGTACAACCGTTTATTTGAATTTGCGAGAAACAATGTGGACGCTTTTTTATTTACAAATTCTCACTGTGACAGTTATTTTCTTGATGAACAAAGTAAGAAAATATTTGACGATTTTATAGGCTTCTTTATGAATATTATTGAAGATGGAATCGCAAAAGGTTTTCTTCGTCCATTGCCTCCAGTTGCTTTAATTATTATTGTATATCAGCCGCTAGAAGCATTAACGAAAGTAATTGCAACAGGGCAATTAGAATACTCGAAAGAGTTAGTAAAAGAATTGGAAGAAAGCTCTTGGAATGCTATTAGAATCATTTGATTCTATAGCTTTATAAGGACAGGAATGAATATTCATTCCTAAATAGATTTAAAAAATGAAAGTAGGAGAGGGTATTTGTGCAACCAAAGGAATGAACATTCATTCCGGAAAAGATTAGTTTAATAGGGTCTATAGAATAAATCAATAGAATGATAGGAATGAACGTTCATTCCTAAAAATAGTTTCAAAATAATAGGAATGAATATTCATTCCGGAACTAACATTATACTTTCAAAACGGGAGATGATTAAAATGAGTAAGCTAAAAAATTGGAGAAGTTTATCTTTTCTATTATGGATAGTTATTACTATTACAATGATCGTAACGATGCCTAATATGGATAAATTAGTGAAAGAAAAAGGGCATATTACGATTCCGAATACAGAGCAAAGTAGTATCGCTGACAAAATGATAAGAGAGATGGATAAAGACGGGACAGAAAAATATGATGTTATAGCTGTTTTTAATAGTGGAAGTAAAGCAGCTTTAACAACTGAGCAAAAAGATGAAATAATAAAAACAATCAACGCTTTACAAAATGAAAAAGAGCAATTAGGAATTAAGGAAGTTGTTTCACATTTAGATAATAAAGACTTGGAAAAACAATTGATATCTAAAGACAATACGACCATTTTAACGCAAATTTCTGTAGATAAAAAACATGGTGAAATATCAAAAATTGCAAATGGGCTTCATAATAAAATTAAACCGAAGGGAGTTAAAACGTACTTAACAGGAAGTGATTTAATAGCGGGTGATTTTCTTACATCCTCTCAAGAGGGAGTGAAAAAGACAGAAGTTATTTCTATCATTTTCATTTTAGTTGTATTAATCATTGTATTTCGTTCACCAATTGTTCCAATCGTTTCTCTGCTTACAGTGGGTGTATCATATTTAGTTTCAATGGGGATTATTGCCCATCTAGTAGATCAATTTAATTTTCCGTTTTCTAACTTTACACAAGTGTTTGTAGTTGTTGTCCTGTTTGGGGTTGGAACAGACTATAACATTTTATTATATACAAGGTTTAAGGAAGAATTAAGTAAACAAGAAAATGCATTTTTAGCTACGAAAGAAACGTTTAAATCGGCAGGGAAAACCGTTTTATATAGTGGGATAGCAGTACTAATTGGTTTTGCATCTCTTGCTTTAGCGAGTTTTAAATTATATCAATCTACTTCAGCCGTAGCAATTGGTGTCGCAGTATTATTACTCGTATTAACTACGTTAAATCCATTTTTTATGGTGCTTTTAGGAAAAGGAATGTTTTATCCAGTAAAAACATTTAAAGGTCATGAGGATAGTCGTTTATGGGGATTTCTTGCGAAAAACTCAGTAGTAAGACCATTCGCAGCTTTAATCATTGTATTTGTGATATCGATTCCTTTCCTAATGAAATATTCTAACACACTAAATTACAATGATTTATTTGAAGTAGATAATAAATATGAATCGAAAAAGGGGATTAACGTAATAGAAGAACATTTTCCACCTGGTTTTTCTTCACCAAGTACGTTAGTCATTCAATCGGATAACAAGTTAGACGAGGCGAGTTCTCTTCAAACTTTAGATGAACTAACTGATAAGATTTTGAAAGTGAAAGGTGTGTCAGAAGTATATTCACCGACGCGTCCAACTGGGGAAAGGATAAAAGAACTATATATAAATAAACAAGCTGGAGAACTAAATACGGGGTTAGGAGATGCCAATGGTGGTATAAAGGACATTAATGATGGGTTAACTGCTGCGAAAGATAAAATGGGTAGTAAAGACTCAAATAGTCTTGCAAACGTTCAAAAGTTAATTGATGGAACAAACGAAGCGAAAAACGGTGTAACGGCATTAGGAACAGCTTTACATCAACTATCAAGTGGTATAAATGACGGAGCACAAGGTGCGCAACAAATTGAGGGTGGATTAACTTCAGTAAATGAAAATATAAATGTTTTATCTAATGCAACTTCACAACTTCATGCTGGTTATGCACAGTTAGAAAAAGGTTTAAGCTCTTACGATCAATACTTCGGAAGTATTTCTCAAGCCATTGATGGTGCGAAAAAAGGTTATGAACAAATTGAAGTGTTAATGACCAATTTTATTCAAACGAAACCAGAATTAGCAAATGATCCGAACATACTACAAACGATAGGAATTGCTAAAGAGGCTCAGAAGCAATTAGGTGTGCTTTCAAATGAATTAAATCAATTAGCAACGCATCATAAAGCGGCGATGGGCTCATTTAAAGAAGCGAATCAATCGTTATTGAAAGTGGATAACGGTTTAAAAGAAATGAACAATGGAGTTACTAAATTACAAAAAGGAGCAGCTGATCTTAAAAATGGATTAGATGAAGGTGCTTCAGGTTCTAAACAAATTGCGAACAAGTCATCTGAGTTACAAACCGGATTAACAAAAATAAATGATGGGCAAGGCCAGTTATTAACCGGGCTGAAAGACTTGCAAGAACAGATGAGGCAATTACAATCAGGATTATCTAAAAGTACAGAAGGGCTCGAAAAGGTAAGTAACGGACTAGGGGATGCTCAGAAATATTTAGGAGAATTGAATGAATCAAAAAGCTCTGAGAAATTTTATATTCCAAAAGAAGTTTTAGAGGGAGAAGATTTCCAAAAAGCATTGAATACGTACATGTCACATGATAGAAAGGCTGCTAAAATGACAATCATTTTAGACGTAAATCCGTATTCAAAAGAAGCGATGCCAATCATTGAAGAAATTAATAAAACGATAGAAGGTACATTAAATGGTACAGAATTAAAATCAACAAAAAAAGCGATCGGCGGTACAACAGCAAGAAACGTTGATTTAAAAGAAGTAACGGGCCAAGATTTCTTACGTACAGCTACAATTATGTTAATTGGAATTGCGGTTGTATTACTCGTTATTACACGGTCATTTTTAAATACAATCTTCATTATTGGATCTTTAATATTAGCTTATTTTGCATCACTTGGTATAAGTGAACAAATTAGTACACACATACTAAACGTAGAGTCATTGAGCTGGAATGTACCATTCTTTAGTTTTATAATGATAGTCGCTTTAGGTGTGGATTATAGCATTTTCGTAATGATGAGATACAATGAGCTAGAGGGGGACCCAGCAACGAAAATTGTAAATGCATCTCGTCACATAGGAGGAGTCGTATTATCAGCGGCACTTATTTTAGGTGGTACATTTGCTGCATTAATCCCTTCAGGTGTATTGACGCTTATACAAGTAGCATCTGTTGTTGGTGTTGCACTGTTATTATTAGCTATTATTGTGATGCCAATATTGATACCTGCGTTAATAGGGTTAACGAATAAAATGAAGAATTATACGAAAAAATTAAGTAAAAGAAAGTAAAAGAATCCCCTTTTAAAAGGGGATTCTTCTTATTTAATAAATTTGTCCATCACATCTTTATATTTTGCGAATTTTTCATCTTTCATATCTCTGTTCATTATGAAATATGCTTCTATATAATATTATTTCGTTAAAAACGTACATTTTATTCAAGATAGAAAAGGGATGAATAGTAATCAACCGTTGCTATTCATCCAGCTTCTACTATATAATAGCTATAGTCTACAATAATTGAGTCGTAATATGCGATTTTTTAAGACAATAGGTGAGAAAACGCTGAAATAAGCGGTATTAGTAGGAGGACACAAATGATTACAGTAAGTAACGTTAGTTTGCGTTTCGCGGATCGCAAATTATTTGAAGATGTTAACATAAAATTCACGCCAGGTAACTGCTACGGTTTAATCGGAGCAAACGGTGCTGGTAAATCAACATTTCTAAAGATTTTATCTGGAGAAATTGAACCATCAACAGGTGATATACATATTACGCCAGGTGAGCGTCTAGCAGTATTAAAACAGAACCACTTCGAATATGAAGAGTTCCCAGTATTAGAAACAGTAATTATGGGTCACACGCAACTTTACAAAGTAATGCAAGAGAAAAATGCTATTTACATGAAAGAAGACTTTAGTGATGAAGATGGAATGCGTGCTGCAGAACTTGAAGGTGAGTTCGCTGAGCTTAACGGTTGGGAAGCTGAGTCAGAAGCTGCAATCCTTCTAAAAGGTCTTGGTATTGGTGAAGATCTTCATGACAAAAAATTATCAGAATTGACTGGTGCAGAGAAAGTAAAAGTATTACTTGCTCAAGCATTATTCGGTAAACCTGATATTCTATTACTAGATGAGCCTACCAACCACTTGGACTTAAAAGCGATTCAATGGTTAGAAAACTTCTTAATGAACTTTGAAAATACAGTAATCGTTGTATCCCATGACCGTCACTTCTTAAATAAAGTATGTACGCACATGGCTGATCTTGATTTCGGTAAAATTCAACTTTATGTTGGTAACTATGACTTCTGGTATGAGTCAAGCCAATTAGCTTTAAAATTAACACAAGATGCTAATAAGAAAAAAGAAGAGAAAGTAAAAGAGTTACAAAACTTCATTGCACGCTTTAGCTCAAACGCATCTAAAGCGAAACAAGCAACTTCTCGTAAAAAATTATTAGATAAAATTACATTAGATGATATTAGACCATCATCACGTCGTTACCCATTCGTTGGCTTCACACCTGAGCGTGAAATAGGAAATGACTTATTAACTGTTGAAGGCCTTTCTAAAACAATTGATGGCGAAAAAGTGTTAGATAATGTGTACTTCACTTTAAATAAAGGTGATAAAGTTGCATTTATCGGTCGTAACGATATCGCGATGACAACATTATTTAAAATCCTTATGGGTGAAATGGAGCCAGATAGCGGTTCATTCAAATGGGGTGTCACAACATCTCAATCTTACTTCCCAAGAGATAACTCTAAATACTTTGAGAACAGTGACTATAACTTAGTTGATTGGTTACGCCAATTCTCTCCACAAGATGAGTCAGAAAGCTTCTTACGTGGTTTCTTAGGCCGTATGTTATTCTCAGGTGAAGAAGTTAAGAAGAACGTTTCTGTATTATCTGGAGGCGAAAAAGTTCGTTGTATGTTATCTAAAATGATGTTAAGTGGTGCGAACGTAATCACACTTGACGATCCAACGAACCACTTAGACCTTGAGTCTATCACTGCATTAAACAACGGTTTAATTGCTTTCAAAGGTACAATGTTATTCACATCTCATGACCATCAGTTCGTACAAACAATTGCAAACCGCATTATCGAAGTAACGCCAAACGGTGTAATCGATAAAGAAGCAACTTACGATGAGTACTTAGAAAATGAAGAACTTCAAAAACAAGTAGATGCAATGTACAAAGGTCAATAATATATAATGAAAAAACTCGCTCTTTTTAGAGCGAGTTTTTTTGTCGAGAAAACATAACACCATTGGTGGGGGTAAATGAATAATTATTCAAATATAATATTAGTGAACATGAGGATTTTTCATGTATGGAAGAGATGTAATGACTTTAAGATTTAGTTGAAGCAGGGGAATGTAAGGTGAGCAATATAATTAAATAACATTATTTTGTCATGTGAAATATGTACCAAAATTGGAGATAGAATAGTTTGCGAATGAGTTTATAAAGGTATATAGTATGGGATGTCATAATTAGTGGATGAATCTTGGGAGAAAACAGGAAATGTTACAAATTTATTTTATTAAATAGAAACCAAGGTCAAAATGTTTAAAAAGAAATAGTTGAATAAATACAAGCTTCAAATTATAATTACTAATATTCTTCATATAGTTAAATAAAAAAATCTATTTGAAGAAGAAAAATCGAATAGAGAGACAGACTTATAAAAAATAAGCCTTGGATGATCAAAAGAGGTGGAGAAATGAAACAGTTCTTATTAAAGAGCAAAAGTGTGTTAAGCAATCATTTTGGATTCTTTCTGTTTGCCGTTATTTTATTGTGGCTCAAAACGTATGCAGCCTATGTAACGGAATTTAATTTAGGAATTTCAAACACAATCCAAAAATTCTTGCTGTTTTTTAACCCGCTTAGTTCAGCAGTTCTATTTTTAGGACTTGCATTATTTGCAAAAGGGAAGCGATCTTATATTTGGTTAATTGTTATCAACTTGTTATTGTCGATTCTTTTATATGCAAACGTAGTTTACTATCGCTTTTTCAGTGACTTTATTACGTTCCCAACATTAACACAAACGAATAACTTTGGAGATTTAGGTGGTAGTATTCTTGCGTTGCTACATCTTTATGATCCACTATACTTCTTAGACACGATTATATTAATTGTGTTAGTTGCAACAAAATTTGCAAATCCAAAACCAATTCGTGTTGCGAAGCATAAAGTATCTCTAGTATTTGTAGCAGGTATTTTATTATTCAGTGTTAATTTAGGTCTTGCAGAGTCTGACCGTCCTGAATTATTAACAAGAACGTTTGACCGTAATTATATTGTGAAATATTTAGGGGCATACAACTACACAATTTATGATGGAATTCAAAGTGCGAAAGCATCGACAGAACGAGCATTAGCTGATGGCGATAATATGACAGAAGTACGAAATTATTTAACATCAACTTATGCAAGTCCAAATCCTGAGTATTTCGGTAAAGGAAAGGGAATGAACGTAATTTATATTCATTTAGAGTCATTCCAAAACTTCTTAATTGATTACAAATTAAATGGTCAAGAAGTTACACCGTTCTTAAACTCATTTACAAAAGATGCGAATACGCTATACTTTGATAACTTCTTCCATCAAACAGGACAAGGGAAAACATCTGATGCGGAGTTTATGTTAGAGAATTCAATGTTTGGTTTACCGCAAGGTTCTGTCTTTACAACGAAATCTCATAATACGTATCAATCAGCACCAGCTATTTTAGGACAACAAGGATACACATCAGCAGTATTCCATGGTAACTACAAAACATTCTGGAACCGTGACGATATTTATAAATCATTTGGTTTTAATAAATTCTTTGATGCGTCATACTACGATATGAATGAAAAAGACGTAGTAAACTACGGATTAAAAGATAAACCGTTCTTTAATGAATCTATTCCGTTATTACAAACGTTGAAACAACCGTTCTATACGAAGTTTATTACGTTATCGAACCATTTCCCTTATCCAATTGATAAGGCAGAAGCAACGATTGAACCAGCAACAACAGGTGATTCATCAGTAGATACGTACTTCCAAACAGCACGCTATTTAGATGAATCTGTAAAAGGCTTCATCGATTACTTGAAACAATCTGGTTTATATGATAACTCAATTATCGTTATGTACGGAGACCATTACGGTATTTCAGATAATCATAACGCAGCAATGTCAAAAGTAATGGGTAAAGAAATGAACTCATTTGAAAATGCACAGTTACAACGTGTGCCTTTAATCGTTCGTGTACCAGGAGTGAAAGGTGGCGTACAACATCAATATGGCGGTGAAATTGACGTTCTTCCTACGTTATTACACTTACTAGGTACAGATACGAAAAACTATGTTCAATTCGGTTCAGATTTATTATCACCAGAGCATAAACAAGTCGTTGCGTTCCGTAACGGTAACTACGTAAGCCCAACTGTTACTGCACTAAACGGCAAATACTATGATACAACAACTGGAAAACCTGTAGAATTTACAGATGAAATAAAGAAAAATGAACAAATGGTTCAAAACTCACTAAAATACTCTGACCAAGTCGTAAATGGTGACTTATTACGATTCTACACACCGGAAGGATTCACTCCAGTAGATCGTTCGAAGTATAACTATAACAATCGTGATAAAAACAAAACGAAGGTAAAAACGACTCCGGAAGGGGAAGCTAAATAATAAAAGGCGCTATTCATATGAATAGCGCTTTTTATTTGTAAATATAACATCATTATTAGACAGAACTAGCTGTTGCTTTTTGTTTTGCTTTTCCGAAGAACACTACACCAACAATGATCATAATGATAAATGCCCATTTAATGAAAGGGTTACTTTCGAAAAATCCAGCGAACCATTTCTCATCTACAATCATTTTTGCAGCAGTATAAGCTAAAACCGCTGCTCCAATCGTAATGATGACAGGAAAACGATCTACCCATTTTAAAATCAATGTACTGCCCCATACGACTACAGGAATAGAAACTAATAGCCCGATGATTACTAAAGAAAAGTTACCATGCGCAGCTCCTGCAACAGCGAGTACATTATCAATACCCATTAACGCATCAGCAATGATAATGGTTTTAATAGCAGACCAAAATCCTTCTTCTGCCTTAATATCATGGTCTTTGCCTTCAGCAATTAATTTGTAAGCAATCCATATAAGAAGTACACCACCAATTAAAAGTAATCCTGGTATTTTTAATAACCAAACGACAACTAAAGTAGCAAGAGCTCTTATAGCAATTGCTCCAACGGTTCCCCAAATGATAACTTTCTTTTGTTGATCTTTCGGTAATCGTCTTGCTGCTAATCCAATTACAATGGCGTTATCTCCGGCTAACACTAAATCGATTACGATAATTGCTAATAAGGCAGACAAATATTCAGGTGAAAGAAAATCCATAAATATATCACTCCTTATAATTAATATGTACTTATAAGCTATTCCGTATTAAGAATTCTAAGGATTATTTATTAAAATACAATCTCTTCAAATAGTAATTAAGGATTATAATTATGGTGCATAAACACTTAAAAAGATGGATACGGTACAATTCTGGAACCATCTTTTAAGTGCTTAATTTTTAATTATCATTTTTTGTTTGAAGATTTACTTTCGTATCTTTGATTATTACTTTTTTAGGCGTGAAACATGCAATAATTAAAGCCACAATAGATAAGACTAACATAAATACGTACGCATCACTTGAGCTATAGATAGAAGATAAGTTTGTTACTTGCATAGCTGATATATTTCCATTCTCACTAGATAACTGTGAAATGTGTGAAGTGGATTGAATTGTATACACCGTGATAATAACTGCTGTTCCAATAGCACCTGCTAATTGGCGAATCCTACTATTTCAAGCTTAACGGTTCAGAAAATCGCAACAAAAGCAGGGTTAAATCGAACAACATTTTATTTGCATTATCAAGATATTCAAGATTTACTAGACCAAATCACTAGCGAAATTTTAAATGAGCATTCAAATAAAATTGTTGATTTAATACATGCAAAAGATTTATCAGAAAAACAAAAGCTAACACAATTGCTAGATTATTTATATATTCACCGAAATTTTTTATTTATATTATTTAAAATGAATCAATTTGAGGAGCAATTGTTTTTATTTTTAAAGCAATTAATAGAAACGAGAAGAGAGAATACGAAAAAGAATTTACCTGATGATTACGTTGCAGTTGATATTAAAACAGCCTCTTTGGTAGGGATTATCATGTGGTGGATAAGGAATGGACTTCACTTTAGTTCAGATTATATTGCAAATCAAATTTATTTAATGTATAAAGGATGATATGTTAAAATCAGTCATATGTATTAGTAAATAAAAATCATTATATCTAAGAGTTGAAATTAATGGGAGATAGAAAGTGTCTTACAAGTTAAGAAAGGCGTATAAATTTCAAATTTATAAAGTAAAAGTTTTATAGCAAGAAGAGGAGGAATTTATGAATTTTCAAAATAAAAAAATAGTATTACATTTAGAGGTGGTGAAATACCAATTTAAAGATGCAAAAGAGGAGTGTGATAGAAATTGGCTAATAGTAAAAGCGAAACTGTCAGAAGGAAATAAAGTTTTTGAAACGATGGATCCTTTTCTACAAACGTTCGACTTACAGCGTATGAAAAAATGGTTTCAATCATTACCGAATCCTACATATACCGAACTAGATTTCATAGAGCCTAATATAGCGTTTGAATTAATGGGGGAAAATGAAGATGAGTTTCAAATTGTAGTCCGATTATCTCAGGAACTTACCCCTTCATGGTGTAAGGAAGAGGAGTACGAATTTTCTATAAGTATTACACAAGAGGACAGAGAAAAGATTATTCTTTTTATTGAAGAGCAACAAAGAAATTTCCCAAAACGATAAAAAAGACTTGATAACCTACTAGAGGGAATCAAGTCTTTTCATTACATACGATTATCATGCCAGAAGTTTAATGGGAAGTGTTCGTTCTCATTATATGCTTCTAATTCATATCCTTTTTCTTTCAGTCCTTTAATAATTCCAGGTACTGCTTTTACCGATTGTGGATGAATATCATGCATAAGGATAACTTCTGTTGGATTTGTAGCACCATGTAGTACGTTCTCTACAATTTTAGCAGATGCAGCATCAACTTGCATTTTGTTATATTTCCAGTCTAAAGAATCAATTGTCCAATCCCAAACCTTTAAGCCATTTTCTACAACTTTGTTGCGAAGAGCTTCGTTTAATCCTGGCATTGATCCGTAAGATGGGCGAGTTAATACTGGTGATTTACCTAAAACACCAGCGATTAAGCCTTGATCTTCCTTCATTTCATCTACATAATGACCTTCAGTGTAAAGTTTCTTGTAGTTATGAGTCATACTGTGCATCCCAACGTAGTGGCCTTCAGCATCTTCGCGTTTTACAAGATCAGGGAAAGCTTTTACGTTTGAACCAATTAGGAAGAATGTTGCTTTTGCATTTTCTTTCTTTAACATATCTAAAAGCTCAGCTGTGTATTTTCCGGGACCGTCATCAAATGTTAAGTAAGCGACTTTTCTAACTTGTCCGTTATAATGCTTTGGAGCCTCTTTCGGAGCAAGAGATGTTTGAATCTCACTTACAAGTTGAACAGATTTTGCTTCATCCTCTGTACTAGCTAAAGCAGTATGTACTGATCCTAAAGCGGCTTCGTATGTAAATAATACCCCCGCACAAACCAACATAGCCCTTTTTACCAAAGTTGTCATTCGAATTCCATTGTGCATAATTTTCCTTCTCTCTATAAAAGTTCTACTCTACTATATTAGCAATTATAGGTAGGGAAATGCAAAAAAACTTTTTTACAAGTGTAAAAAAGTTTGGCAAAAAGTATGCAAGATTTTAAAGGAATGTCATTTTGGAAGAAACATCACAAATGATTGGATAAATTGAATGGTGAATTGGAAACAATACAAGGGATATTAATTTTAGGAGGTGCTTTAATTGAATTATAAAAAAATGCTTTCAATATTAATGACAAGCATATTTACAGTAGGATTATTAATTGGCTGTAATCCAGCTCCAAAAGATGAAAAGGAGCCAGATCCAACGGAGGAACCTTCTGAACAAAGACAGGAGGAAAAAAATAATGAATTAAACAAAAAGGATGAGCAAGAACCAGATCCAACAGAAGAGCCATCTGAGGAACAAAAGAAGAAAAAAGAAAATGAGTAGTTGTAGTTTAATGAAATGTGTAGCATGATTTTGTAACAAAAAATACTTTTTAAAACATACAACCACTTTTCTTGCTTTATAAAAAAGTGGTTGTATAAAATTGTATATGAATTTAAACATTTCATGGATATGACTTTTGCTTTAAGGCTACTTTTTAATTCATGTAGTTTGTGATGTTTATTTCCCCTAAAATGAAGCTTGAAATCAATATTCATCTCTCGTTACAAACTCTTCAATCATCAAATTTAATTGATCCGATATTTCTATCAACAAACTTCTATATTAAATACCTCGTACAACATAATAGCACCTAATGCAGTAATTCCTTCATAAAGCATTATAATGCTTTTTATTAAAATCTTTCCTTAATTTAAGCCTAATATCCCCCTGATGTGTGTTAGTAAGTATTGTTGTGTTAAAATTTTGACAAAAACTATTAATTTATTCGTTTATTTTATGAAGATTTGCTCCTTCTTTTAACGATTAAAGGATTAAATATATTAGAAAGTTTTAATAAAATTAAAACTCTATTTTCTTGGAAGTAGGAAATAAAAAATTTATAGGAATTAGACTAAAGTCTTAAAACGAAAGGAGACTAATCATACTTTCGTATCACTTCATTTTCGTTCCAATTATTGATTCGAATATTTTTGTTTTTTATTAAAATATTGGTAAAGAAATAATTACATAAAAAAAGGAGTGGGAATATGAATAATTATATTTGTACTACATGTGGAGTACAGTATCCCGAAAATGAAGAAGCACCTTCTCGTTGTAAAATTTGTAATGAGGAAAGACAATATGTTAATCCAATTGGGCAGTCATGGACAACATTAGAAACAATGCAAAATAGCAATTTATACAAAAACGAAATAATAAAAGAAGAAAGCGGTTTGTATAGCATTACTACTAAACCTAAATTTGCGATTGGACAAACAGCATTTTTAATACAAAGTAAAACTCTAAATGTTATGTGGGATTGCATTAGTTATTTAGATGATAAAACGATACAACGTATATATGATTTAGGTGGTATTCAAGCAATAGCACTTTCTCATCCACATTATTATTCTACACAAGTTAAATGGGCAGAAACATTCAATGTACCTATTTATATTCATGAAGATGATAAAGAGTGGGTGGTTCGTCCGAGTAAGCAAATTAAATTTTGGTCTGGGGAGCATCTTTTGTTATCGGAAGAACTTATATTACATCGCTTAGGAGGCCATTTTAAGGGCGGGACTGTTATACATTGGAAAGACGGTAATGAAGGGAAAGGTATTTTGTTATCAGGTGATATTATACAAGTAGTTTCGGATCAAAAATGGGTAAGTTTTATGTATAGTTATCCCAATCTTATTCCATTACCAGCGAATAAAGTTAGAGATATGGCAGAGAAAGTAAAAGATATCCAATTTAGTCGACTATATAATGCATTTCATGGTGTGGTGGAAGATGCAAATAAAGCTGTACAAAGATCTGCTGATCGGTATATAAAGGCCCTGCAAGGAGAACTATTTCATACGTAATAGCTTGTATTTCATCTCTACATTTATATAACTAATTTTATATGAATTTTATACGAAAGTCCTATTGTTTATTAACTTATAGGTCTTTCAACTTAGGAAGCTCACACTAATGAGGGATGTTAAAGGGAATATATGTAACCTATACTAATTACTATAAAGCTTTGGAAAATGAAAAGGAGGAGATTTGCATGAAGAATTGGGTTCAATTTAGAATTGCAAGACCAACAGATAGATTTGAAGAAGTGATAAGTTTTTATGAAACAGGATTAGGATTAAAACGTATAGGGGAATTTCACAATCATGAAGGATATGACGGGGTTATGTTTGGTTTACCAGATGAAGAATATCATTTGGAGTTTACTACACATGTTAATGGAAGTCCATGTCCGGCACCGACAAAAGATAATTTACTAGTTTTTTATATGCCTAATAAAGGTGAAATTGAAAAGATAGTGAATCGATTAAGTAATATGGGCTATCATGAGGTGGAACCAGAAAACCCGTATTGGATAGAGAAAGGAACCACAATAGAGGATCCAGATGGTTGGAGAATTGTGCTTATGAATGCATCTGAATAAAGAAACTATTATTATATGAAATAGAGTGTAACAAAATGATTTAGACATAAATCCCTACAGTGTTTGTAGGGATTTTTATATAAGAAAATCTTATTGAGAGAGTTATTAAAATGTAGAAAGATTTTGGCTAAGAGCAAATGTAATAAACATAATTTATGAAGGAGGTATAAAAGTATGATAGTAAAACATTTTAAAGAGTTTTCTAAACATGTTGGAAATACACCTCTCATGAAATTAGAATGCGAAGAAACGAAGAACCTTTCTATCTATGCTAAATGTGAATGGCATAATCCTACAGGATCAATTAAGGATAGGGCCGCACTTGGAATGATTAATAAATATTTACAAGAAGCGGACAAAAAACAAAATATTTTAGAGTATAGTGGTGGAAGCTTAGCGAGGTCAATTGGGTGTATTTGTAATTGTTTAGGGATTGAATGCACGTTAGTGTTAAGTTCTGCAACTGGTCAATCTCTATTAAATAAAATCAAATATTATGGTGCTAACGTAATCTTAGTTGATAAATGTAAGGGGTTTTACGCAGTAATTGAGAAGGCAATAGAGATTAGCAAACAAAATCCAGAATTATACTTTTTATTCCAACATTATAATAATGCAAATATAGTAAGTCATATTGAAGGTACAGGGCGAGAAATTATTGCACAAATGATTGGAAAACCAATACATGCATGGGTAGCATCTGCTGGTACTGGTGGAACTCTAATGGGAGGCTATACAGCAATAAAGAATTATACAAAAAATGTTGAACTACATTTAGTAATGCCTGCTGAATTGCCTTATGCTTCGGAACAACCACCAAATGATTTAAAGAAATATGCTGGATCAGGTGGGTTCGGCTTAGGAAGGAAACAACATTTCATAGAACAGGAAGAAAATTTGATAGAAAAACAATGGACTTATTCATATGAAGATACCCTGTATGAAATGGCACGTTTTTACAAAGATACTGGTATAAAAATAGGAACTTCTGCGGCAGCGAATTTATTAGCTGCTAAACAAATTGGGAAAGAAAAAGGTGCGAATTTTAATGTAGTTACAGTTTTTCCGGACGCAGGGTCAATAGAAGAGTGGTCAGATGTAAAAAAATTAGTTGAAAAATAGGGGATAGACCAAATGATAGAGAGGACCATCAAAAAACTGTATGTTTAACTGGTACAGTTTTTTGATGGTGTGGCTGTGTAATGTTTAGAAATTTCACATACCGTATTTAAAAAATAAATATAGGAAAACCAAAAAGTAATGTAGAATATATCGTGCATACATGTATAAAGTCAACATAAAAGATAAAGAGGTGGGTATATGTTTCTTGAGGAAGTAATGCAGCAACTAGAGAAATATGGAACAGAACAAAATCGTAAAACGTATAAAAACCACGGAGCGAAAGAGCCACTATTCGGAGTTAGTTTTGCGAATTTAAAATTGTTAAAAAAGAAGCTAAAAAAAGATCATGATTTAGCAGTTGAATTGTGGGAAACAAAAAATATGGACGCAATGACATTAGCAACTTATATTTTAGATCCGAAGAAAATAACGACAGAACAGCTTAATAGTTGGGTTCAGGATGTTGATTATTACTGTTTAATGGATCTTCTTATGACATCTATATGTACTTCGCCAATTGCAATAGAAAGAATGGAAGAGTGGACAAAGTTTAATGATGAATGGATTGGAAGAGCTGGCTGGTCTTTATTAGCAAATATAGCGATTAAAAATAAAGCGTTACATGATGATTTCTTCTCTCCGTACTTAGAAGAGATTAAAGAAAATATACATAATGAAAAAAATAGAAAAAAAGAAGCGATGAATAGTGCTTTAATCGCAATAGGAATTCGTAATGAAGACTTAGAGCGACAAACGATTGGAATTGCGCGTGAAATTGGAAAAGTAGAGGTTGATCACGGTGCGACATCATGTAAAACACCAGATGCAGAAAGCTATATAAAAAAAGCGAGAGAAAGAGCTGAAAAAAAGAAAGTGAAATAAGAAAAGAGGAACGGTTATGAAACCAATTGAAGCAGCACAAAACATAATTACATCACAATTTCCGAATTGTGATGTAGCTTTACTCGGCGGAAGCGTTGCACGAGGAGAAGCGACGAAAACATCTGACCTTGATATTGTAATAGTCGATCAAAGTTTAACTTCTTGTTATAGAGAATCTTTCTATAGTAATGGATGGCCTGTTGAGGTGTTTGTTCATAATTTTGAAACATATAAAACCTTTTTCAAAATGGATTGTGATCGAGGGAGACCTTCGTTACCACAATTAGTTTCAGAAGGGATTGCATTAAAAGGGGAAAAGGAAATTGTTGAGAAATTAAAAAAAGAAGCGAATGGTTTACTACATAAAGGACCAGATAAATGGACGGAAGAAACGATTAAGCAGAAGCGATATTTTATTACGGATACTTTAGATGACTTTATTGGTGCAACGAAAAGAGAAGAAGAATTGTTTATCGCTAATCTATTAGCGGATTTAGTACATGAATATGTATTAAGAGTAAATGGTAGGTGGCTTGGGAGTTCAAAATGGTTCATTAGAGTGCTAAGAAGGTATGATGAGCAATATGCAAACAAATTTGTAGCCGCTTTTGATCATTTTTATAAAACGGGAGAGAAAAATGAATTAATTCATTTTATAGAAAAGACGTTAGAACAGTATGGTGGAAGAGTGTTCGAAGGATTTTCTATTGGTAAATAAAAAGGGGAGAGAAAAATGAATGTACCATATGTTCAATTAAGAGAATTGACATTAGATGATGTAGAAGATCGCTATCAATGGTCATTAGATAGAGATGTAACAAAGCATTTAGTCGTACCAGATCAATATCCTCCGTTCACTCGTGAAGATACGAGAAACTGGATTGAAGCTTGTATAAGCCGAAAAAATGGTTATGAACAAAGGGCAATTGTTACTGAGAAAGGTATACATATTGGATGGGTAGACCTTAAAAATTTTGATAAAACAAATAAAAATGCAGAACTAGGAATTGCGATTGGAAATAAAGACTATTGGGGTAAAGGATTTGGAATGGCAGCTCTAAACAGCATGTTACATATAGGTTTTTCCCAGTTTGAATTGGAGAAAATTTGGTTACGTGTAGATGAAGATAATACACAAGCTAAAAAGAGTTATGAACATGCCGGATTTGTATGTGAAGGGTTAATGAGAAATGATCGATTGAGACAGGGGAAGTTCATTCATCGCTATCGTTACAGTATATTAAAAGAAGAGTATGAATTAAAAAATAATAACCTATAAAAATATTATGTAAATGAAAAAGGGGAAGATAAAATGATTCGATTACTTACAAAAGCGGATGCAAAACAATATTGGGAGTTACGTTTACAAGCACTACAAGTAAACCCAGAAGCATTTGTAACGACTTATGAAGAAGCAGTACGTCAAGAAAACCCTCTTGAACGCGTTGCTAGTAATCTTTCATCTAACAGTAGTTTTACATTTGGTGCTTTTAATAATGAAAATCGTTTAGTTGGGGTTGTTACTTTATTAACAGAAGAAAAGGATGCATATAAGCATAAAGGGCATATCGTTGCAATGTATGTAGATACTGAAAATCGAAGAAGTGGTCTTGCACGTGATTTAATACGTAAAGCAATTGAAAGGGCAAAAGAGATGAAGCTAGAGCAATTGAACTTAGGGGTTGTGTCAACGAACGAACCAGCCAAACGATTATATGAATCAATGGGATTTAAAACGTACGGAATTGAAAAAAGGGCTATAAAAATGAATGGTGTGTATAGTGATGATGAACATATGGTGTTGTTCTTTTAAGAGAGGAAGTTTAGCATGAAAGATCTCCATTTAGAAAGAAATATGGACCTTCAAGTAGCGATTTTGTATGCGACGGTTGCTGATACGTTTAATAGATTGCAAAGGTTAGTAGAAGGTACTGAAGAGAACGAACTATCCTATAAAGGGTCTGAAAATAATGAAAATAGTATTGGGCAGTTACTTCAGCATTTAGCAGTTGTCGATTTACATTGGGTGTATCGTTTCAAGGGAGAAGATGTTCCAACAACATTTGAAAATAAATATGGTCCTATGTTGAATGAAGTAGGAGAAATGCCGAGTTTAAGAAAATACACGTTGCAAGAGTTAATGCAAGATTATGAAGCAGTGCAAAAATTGTTTCATGAAGAATGTATGAAACTAACAGAAACTGATTTAACGCGGGAAGTTTTGTATGAAAAAGGGGAAACTGCGACTATAAGATGGGGAATTTGGCATATAGCAGATCATAATCGATATCATCAAGCACATATAAGTCGATTGAGGAAATTATATAGAGCTAGATTACATACAAGTTAAAGATTGTGAATTTTAATTATATTTATTTTGTTGTATAGTATTAGGGAGAAACTAAACAAGGGGTTTTACAATGAAAGCAATTGTTATAGGGATACTGGCATCATTTTTCTTTGCCTTTACCTTTGTTTTAAACCGGGCAATGGACTTAGAAGGTGGAAGCTGGATTTGGAGTGCATCATTACGGTATTATTTTATGGTTCCAATGCTATTACTTATTGTTATGTATAGAGGGAACTTAAAGCAACTCTTTCAATATATGAAAAACAATCCGAAAGAATGGTTAGTATGGAGTATCGTTGGATTTGGTCTCTTTTATGCACCGCTTAGTTTTGCTGGAGCGTTCGGACCAGGTTGGCTTGTTGCATCAACATGGCAAATTACAATCGTTGCAGGGATTTTGTTAACACCATTTTTTGCGGTGGATCCACTACATAAAAAACTTCCGATGAAGGAATTAGTTATGTCGGGTATTATTTTATTCGGTGTTGTTCTCATGCAAGTAGAACATGCTTCTTCATTAGGTATTCGTGAAACCGTTTTATGTGTAGTTCCTGTACTTATTGCAGCATTTGCGTATCCTCTTGGAAATCGAAAAATGATGCAAGTTTGTAAAGGGGAATTAGATGTATTTCAGCGAGTACTCGGTATGACATTAGCAAGTTTACCATTTTGGTTTTTATTATCTGGTTACGAAGTATCAACTGGCGGATTACCGTCAAGTAGCCAAGTTTTTCAATGTTTTATTGTAGCAGTTAGTTCAGGGTTAATCGCGACAGTATTATTTTTCTTTGCAACAGATCTTGTGAAAGATGATCCACAAAAACTAGCAACAGTGGAAGCGACGCAGTCTGGTGAAGTTTTATTTGCGCTAGTAGGAGAGCTGATCTGGTTATCTGCACCAATTCCGTCATCATTATCTTGGATTGGTATGAGTCTCGTTATTATTGGGATGATACTTCATAGTTATGTAGCTGTCGTTGTAAAAAAAGAAGAAAAAATAACGGCGTAATGAGACTAGCTCTTTTTATTAAGAGCTAGTATTTTTTCGTAGAAAGGGATGAAAGTATGAATTTACAACTTGTTGAACAACTTGAAAAAGATTCAATATTAAATGTGCTACAATATGCCGTCGGTCCAAATGAAATAAGCTTAAAGAAAGCAGTATTACTTTATCAAAATAATAAAGGGACTTTGTACAAATATGAAGAAAAAGCTTGTATAGGTATAGAAGTAATCGGAGCAACTAAAGCACGAGTATGTCATATAGCAGTGGATCCAGATTATCGTCAAAAAGGAATTGCACTGCAAATGATTAAAGAGGTTGTAAGAATATATCAATTGACTTATATAGAAGCAGAGACAGACGATGGGGCGGTAGAATTTTATAAAAGAATTGGTTTTCGAGTTAAAAGTTTAGGAGAAAAATATAAGGAAATCGAAAGATTTCATTGTTATTTGGAAAAATATTATAAAAATATGCATATGGAGTATAGTCTGAAAAAATAAGATCTACATTTTTCTTCATTTCAAAAAACTCTCGTTCATCATTATCTACGATTTTAATAGAGTTTTGAGTCTTCAGTATAATAATATACATATTTTTGTAGTAATCAATATGATTAAGTTAAAAATTAAGAAAAATATGATAATATATTTATATAAAAGTTTAAATTTACATGGCTAGTGGGGGAACCAATATGAAAATGAATGATATAGTAGCAAGTACAAAATTTCCAAATACAATCGAAACAATAACAAAAGATTTAAAAGCATTAGGAATCGAAAAAGGAATGACAATTATCGTTCATTCATCACTAAGTTCTATCGGCTGGATATCTGGTGGTGCGGTTGCCGTAGTAGAAGCATTAATGAAAGTTGTTACGGAAGAAGGAACGATAATAATGCCAACGCAATCTTCGGATTTATCCGATCCGAAACATTGGTCAAGACCACCTGTACCGGAAGACTGGTGGCAAATTATCCGAGATAACGTCCCGGCATTTGATTCACGTATAACCCCAACAAGGGGAATGGGTGAAATAGTTGAATGTTTTCGTACATATCCGAATGTAGTACGTAGTAATCATCCGTTAGGAAGTTTTGCTGCATGGGGAAAACATGCAGTAGAAATAACAATGAACCATTCGTTATCAATGAGCTTTGGAGAAGAATCTCCATTAAGAAAAATATATGATTTAGACGGGTACGTATTATTAATTGGTGTTGGATATGATTCCAATACGTCTGTTCATTTATCCGAGGTGCGTACTGGTACATGTGAGTTAATACAAGTAGGAGCACCTATTATAGAAAACGGTGAGAGAGTGTGGAAAGAGTTTGTTGAAATGGATTACGAATCTGAGAAGTTTGTTGAAATTGGTGTGGAGTTTGAGCGAAAAGGAACTGTAAAAAACGGGAAGATAGGGAATGCAACGTGTCGTCTAATGAAACAGCGTGATATAGTTGACTTTGGAACCGAATGGTTTCGTAAGAAAAATTAGTAAGGGATGGTTACAATGAAGGGGAAAAAGGTATTAATTACGAGCGGTGGTTGTCTAGAAAAATGGGATCAAGTACGCGGGCATACGAATATGGCTAAAGGTACAATCGGAAGGATAATGGCAGAAGAACTTCTAGCTAAAGGGGCACATGTTATATATTTACACGGTTATTTTGCGGAGAAACCGAGCGATGTACATAGAGGGTTAGAATTACATCCATTTGAAGGAATTGTTGATTTGCAAGATAAAATGAAAAGTATCATCACACATGAAAAGGTTGATGCGGTCATTATGGCCGCGGCTGGATCAGATTGGATTGTGGAGAAGATTTGTGATCAAGATGGTAATGTTCTTAATATGAACGGAAAAATTTCAAGTGATATAGCACCGATTATTCACTTTCAAAAGGCTCCAAAAGTATTAAAACAAATAAAAGAATGGGATCCAGAAACAGTACTTATTGGTTTTAAACTTGAAAGTGATTTAAATGAAGAAGAACTATTTGAAAGAGCGAAAAATAGAATGAAAGAAGCAAGGGCGAATGTAATGATTGCGAATTCACCACATTCTTTATATTCGCGCGGAGCTGTACATTATGTAATTGGACAGGATGGTAAAGGGAAGTTGTGTAATGGGAAAGATGAAACAGCGAAAGAAATTGTCAAAAGCTTAGAGATATTATGTAATCGTGTTACTGCTTTTTAAAATTAAGTTTTTAGATAAGAATGAATCCGCATAGTAATAAGTAAGCGAAACTTTAATTGGTGGGAATTTTACTTTTACACGAATGTGAAGCGTATACCAATCAAGAGCTATACACAGAATAATTGGTGAGGAGTGGATTCTATGGAACATTTATTAAAGCAAGCTATTAAACTTAGAAATGAAAAGAAATATGCGCAGTCTAAAGAGATGCTTATAGGATTAACAAACTTTACAAAGGATGCAGAAGTACTGTATCAGTGTGCGTGGATACATGATGTAATGGGGCTAGAAACAGAAGCAATTCCGTATTATGAGCAAGCAATCGCAAATGGACTTGATGGCGAATCACTTTGCGGTGCTTATATTGGTTTAGGAAGTACATATCGTTGTATAGGGGAATATGAAAAGGCAATTACAGTATTAGAAGCTGGGGTGAAAAAATTCCCAGAGAACGATCCAATGAAAGTATTTTTATCATTAGCAAAATATAATGTAAACGATCACGAATCAGCTATGAAATTATTACTTGAAACTGTCGTGAAAGTAGAGGAAGTAAAAGAATTTGAACGTGCCATTTCATTTTATAAAGACCATTTAAATGAGGTTTTTAAATAAAGGAGTGAACGTATGAATGTTACACTATCGCGAAGGCGAAAAGGTATTTGGATTGGACTCGTCTCTTTAATAATACTATCAAACTACTTATTGTATGCCCTTCCAATAGTACCAGCTGCGCCGAAAGAAGTTGTGCTTGGGTCATTATTAGATTGCATGTTTGTCATTCCAATCATCACGTATTTCTTCATTATTCGAAAAAGATACTCGTTAACGTATATATTTCCTGTTGTAATAGCTGGATATATTTTTGCAAGATTTATTATTCCAAGTTACTATTTACAAGCTTTTTCATTCATCTCTTATATTATTGTTGCGGCTGAAATTGCATTTGTAGGTCTAGAATTATTCCGTCTCTATAAAATTGTTAGAGTGCTTCCTAAAATAATAAAAAAATATAAAAAACATAGAAGAGAAAATTATTCCTTTTCTTATGCGATTGATGCTGCGTTTGACGCTACTATGAAAAGAAATAAATTAATAGATATCATTGTAACGGAGTGTAAGTTAATCTATTATGCATTTTTATCGTGGCGTGAAAAAGTACCAGAAGGTGAATCCGTATACTCATATCACAAAAAGACTGGTGCAATAGGTGTATATATCATGATCATCCATGCGACCTTAATAGAAAGTATCGGTTTTCATTATTTGTTTCATCAATGGAATCCGGTTGTAGCATGGGTGTTACTTATTTTAAATGTATATGCAATGTTTTATTTTTTAGCTGAAATACAAGCGATGCGTAAAAATCCACTTATCGTAACAAAAGAACAAGTAATCATTCAAATTGGATTAGGAAAGAAAATTGTTATACCATTTACACAAATTGATAATATTGCGTTCTACAAGGATGAATTGCTAACGGCAAAAGAAGGGAAACAGGTATTGGATGCAACTGTTATGGAGTTCATAAAAGAACCTGCTACTTTTGAAATAACATTAAAAGAGCCAGTGAAAGCACAGTTGTTATATGGATTTTCTAAAACAGTAAGTCGTGTGCACTTAAATGTTGATGAAGAACGAAAATTTTATGATGCGGTTAAGGAAAAGTTAAAACATGAGTAATAGTGCTGTTAGTTACATAAAAACAAATAAACTTCCGTTAGAAGTGAAAAACTCTTTCTAAATAAGAAGGAGTTTTTCTTGTATAAATCATTATATAAAAAACTATATACTTCTTTATCACTATATAAATGGATATAATTGAGGATAGAACTAGTGTAAGGGGAAACAAAATAATGAATAAGTTACTTACATCGAAAATTGAAATTATAGAAAGAAAAATCCGATATAACTCAACAATAGTAGATCACAAGTGTTTATTACTTGAAAAGCAATCACAAAGTATTGTTTTATTTCACGAGGTGCAGTATTCATTTACAATGACTGCAAATGATACTAAGTTAACAATCCCAAAAGGGAGTTATACAATCGCATATTACTGGAAAGATTGTCCGTACAATTTATACGTATGGAGAGATATAAAAGGGAAGTATTTAGGTTCCTATTTTAATATCGTAAAAAATACACAAATAAAAGACGAAGTGGTTTCCTTCGAAGATTTAATCATTGATATTATGGTACTTCCAAATGGAGAATACTTCATATTAGATGAGGATGAATTACCAGAACCATTAGGAAATTTCGAAGGTGGTTATGTGAAGGAAGCTCTTTATATATTAATGGATACAATTAAAACGTTCCTTCCAAAAATAATAAAAGGGACTGCTGATATCTTTAAAAATAAATAATGTTCGCTAAAACCCAGTTGACTTATCGGAAATATTTGTATAATATGTACTTAATTCCATAACGTATTGCTGATTGGAGAAACCAAAGGCATTTTATCTGTTGATAAAATGCCTTTGGTTTTTTTATTGCACAAATACTGAATCTGTTCATTTATATGAATCATTTTAAGGAGGGGAAGAAATGACTGTTTCAATTGATGGGGTATCAAAATATTTTTTGAAACAAACTGGTACTGTTCAAGTATTAGAGAATATTAATTTTCAATTAGAGAAAGGGGATTTTGTTACAGTAATTGGTCCGAGTGGGTGCGGAAAAAGTACATTACTAAAAATTGTTGCAGGTCTAGATAATGATTTTGAAGGTGAAGTTATTATTGACGGGGAGCCTATCTTAAAAACGAGCAAGAAACAAGGTTTTATTTTTCAAGAGCATAGGCTTTTTCCATGGTTAACAGTTGAAGAAAATATAGCGGCAGATTTGTCGTTAAAAGATAAGTATGTGAAAGATAAGGTGAGAGAATGGGTTGAAATCGTTCGGTTAGATGGCTTTGAAAAATCGTATCCGAAAGAAATTTCAGGCGGGATGTCACAACGTGTTGCGATAGCGAGAGCGTTATTAAGAGATCCGAATGTATTATTACTTGATGAACCTTTTGGAGCGCTGGATGCTTTTACTCGAAGTCATTTGCAAGAAGTATTGCTGAATATTTGGGAGCAGAAGAAAACAACAATGATATTCGTTACACATGATATAGACGAAGCGATATATCTTTCAAACCGAATTATCATTATGAGTGCAAAACCAGGGAAAATACATAAAGTGATTGAAAATAATTTGCCTTATCCGCGAAATAAAACTTCTCAATCGTTCCAACAACTTCGAACGAAAGTATTACAGCAGTTTGAATATGGAGGGTTGATTCAAACAAGTATATAGGAAAAGGGTGATTTTATATGTATAAAAAATTTAAAGTTCTTTCTTTTGCTTTAGCTATATCAGTATTTTTATTAGGATGTGAAAAAAGTACAGTAAGTAGTAAGAAAGAAGATGTAACAATACAAATTGGTATACAGCAAGGATTAAGCCCGCTATTACTAGCAAAGAAAAAGGGATGGTTTGAAGAGGAGTTTAAAAAAGAAGGAGTTAAAGTGAAATGGACAGAGTTCCAAAGTGGACCTCCTTATTTTGAAGCAATCGCATCAAACCGGTTAGACTTTGGTGAAGTAGGGAATTCTCCAGTCATTTCAGCGCAAGCAGCAGGTGTTGGATTTACCGAAATCGCCAATACAAGTTATGCGAGAAAAGGAACTGGAATTCTCGTTCAAAAAGATAGCAAGATTGCGAGTGTAAAAGATTTAAAAGGTAAAAAAATTGCAGTAGCAAAAGGAAGTAGTGCCTTTAATTTATTGTATCGAGCACTTGATAAAGAAGGTATTGATGCAAAAGATGTAAATGTCATTCAATTACAACCAGATGAAGCGCAGCCTGCATTCGAATCAGGATCAGTAGATGCATGGGCGATTTGGGACCCTTTCATATCATTACATACGTTAAATAAAGGTGCGAAGGTGATTGCAGACGGTGAAACATTAAATGTCTCTTCACCAGAATTTTTAATTACGAGGACAAAATTTGCGAAAGAACATCCAGAATTAGTTGAGAAATTCCTCAAAGTTTATGAGAAAGCACGTGTATGGCAAGATGCTAACTTAGATGAAGCAATAAAAGTATACACTTCTGTAAAAAAGATAGATGCAGAGATTGTAAAAGAAGTGTTTAATCACGACAAACCAATTTTAGTTCCGGTAACGAAGGAAATAATAGCAGAACAACAAAAGACAGCGGATTTTCAATATAAGCTCGGTTCTATAAAGAAAGAAATTAAGACGGAAAAAGTTGTAGATAATTCTTTCGTAGAAAAAGCATTGAAAGCGAAGTGAAAAGAGGTTTTGTAAAGTGGAAAATACGAAAGCTGTTATGAAACCAGCGAGTATAACGATTAAGAAAAATGGCATAAAGAAGGTACGAAAGTTAAATGTAAAAGTTTTAGTAAGGGCGATTACTATACCGGTTATTATATTAATAATTTGGCAGTTGGCTGGCGTATTCGGTCTTGTTTCTAAAACAGTTTTACCAACACCATTAGATATTTTTCTAGCTTTCCAAGAGCTTATTAAAACAGGAGAGTTATTCGGCCATTTAAGTATTAGTGTATTCAGGGCTGCGGCTGGTTTCTTTATTGGTGGGGGCTTAGGAATCATTTTAGGAACGATTGTTGGATTTTCAACGAGAAGTGAGCAATATTTAGACCCATCTGTGCAAATGTTAAGAACTGTACCTCATTTAGCTGTTGCGCCGCTTTTCGTATTATGGTTCGGTTTTGGTGAAACATCGAAAGTGCTATTAATTGCAGATGGTGCATTTTTTCCTTTATACGTAAACGCATTTTTAGGTATTAGAGGTGTGGATTCAAAGTTATTTGATGTTGCGAGAGTGTTAGAGTTTAGCAAAAGAAAACTAATTACGAAACTAATTTTACCATCTGCATTGCCTAACCTTTTACTAGGAGCAAGGTTATCGTTAGGTGTTGCATGGGTGAGTTTAGTAGTAGCAGAACTTATGGGATCTACAGAAGGTATTGGTTATATGATTATGGATGCAAGGCAATTTTCAAATACAGATATCGTATTTGTCGGCATAATTATCTTTGCATTTGTTGGGAAGTTTTCTGACTCTCTAGTACGTTTACTAGAAGTGAAGTTTTTAAGATGGCGAGATAATTTTAAAGGTGAGACTAGGAATTAACATATAAATTATTAGGGGTAATTTATATAGAATTTGTTAGTATACGTTTCAAAATAAATAAGGGGTGTGTAAAGGTATGGAATTATTATGGTTTATTCCGGCTTATGGAGATGGTCGATATTTAGGAACGACAAAACGAGGAAGAGCAGCTGAATATGGTTATTATAAGCAAGTTGCTGCGGCAGCTGATTATTTAGGATATACGGGTGTGTTACTTCCAACTGGTCAAGGATGTGAAGACCCTTGGGTGTTAGCTTCAGCTCTTGCTGCTGAAACAGAAAAACTAAAATTTTTAGTAGCAGTGAGACCAGGACTAATGTCACCTACAGTTGCAGCGAGGATGGCATCTACATTTGATAGAATTTCAGATGGGAGACTACTTATTAATGTAGTAGCTGGAGGAGATCCAGTTGAACTACAAGGAGATGGATTATATCTTGAGCATGATGAAAGATATGAAGCAGCGGATGAATTTTTAAAAGTTTGGAAATCGACATTGCAAGGTGAAACGATCTCTTTAGAAGGAAAACATATTCAAGTTACAGATAGTAAAGTTGTATTCCCGCCAGTTCAAACACCATATCCTCCTATATATTTCGGAGGATCATCAGCTGCTGGAAAAGAAGTAGCAGCTGAACATAGTGATGTATATTTAACGTGGGGAGAGCCACCAGAGCAAGTGAAAGAGAAAATAGAAGAAGTAAGAAAACTTGCAGAAGAGAAGGGGCGTACAGTACGATTTGGCATTAGATTACACGTAATTGTAAGAGAAACAGAAGAAGAAGCGTGGGAAGAGGCAGAACGTTTAATTCAATATGTGGATAATGAAACAATTGAGCTTGCTCAAAAGACATTTGCAAGATATGATTCGGTTGGTCAAAAGAGGATGACACATTTAAATAAAGGTACGAGAGAGTCGTTAGAGATAAGCCCTAATTTATGGGCTGGAATCGGACTTGTAAGAGGTGGGGCAGGTACTGCACTTGTAGGCAATCCACATACAGTAGCAGAAAGGATAAAAGAATATGAATCGTTAGGAATTGATACGTTTGTTTTATCAGGATATCCGCATTTAGAAGAAGCGTATGAAGTGGCAGAATTGTTATTCCCATTATTGAAAAACGAGAAGAAAGAAGAAAATAAAATGGTTGGTGAAATGATTGCTGATGCATATGCATTAAAAAAATAGTGAGAAATAAAGTTTCACATATTTATTGCTTTATTTTGTTCACTGCCTGTTAATACGGGATAAAAAACCCGCAAGTTATTCGCTTGCGGGTTTTCATCGTAAATTATTAGAAAATATGGTAAAATTAAAGGGTAACTTAAGGTGCGGTTGGTTGTTCAATTATCACTTCTCCGAGTAGGAGGGGGGTGATAATACGTGAGTGAAATAGCGTTGCTACTGCAAGGTGGACTGTTTCTCGTTGCATTGTTAACGTTCGTCGTCGTTTTAATAGACAAGCTCAAAAAATAACAACCCACCTATGCTTATAGAATGTGGGTTGTTTTGTTTGTAAGAAACAAATAGGATAAATGAACAATCCAATCTGCTAAGTTACGTGGACTAGTGTGTAGCCGCACACTAGTCTTTTTTATTTATATACAATTTATAATTGGTTTATGTGATTGTATTGTTCTTTTCATACTCATTATAACACAGTGTCTTTTCATCAAGAAAGGAGACCGTATGTTCTGGTTTCTGTTATATAGTAGGTGCTTTTTCTTTAAACAGCCCATCCATATACTGTTTTAAACTTTGGACATAAAATTTCTGCGTATTCACATTATTTACACCGACAATCGGCGATGGAAGGTCAAATCTTTTTTCTGATAAATGAACGACAACATCAAAGATGTCAAACAAACGAATGAAGCAAAACAGGCCGTCTTTATCGCTAAGTAAAATAAAGTAATGATTTTCACTACTTGTATTTAGCGTATTCCATAAAGAACTTTTGCTTAAATCACGTACAATGCTTTTTTCTTTTAGTTCCACGAAATCTGCATTGGAGAGAATGGTAGAAATATCAATTGCATCTTGATCTTCAAAGTAGCCGTCAACTGCTTGTACAGCGAATGTATAAGCCATTTTTAATACACTCATTTTATATTTACGGTTATCTAATAGTAATTCACGTTGAATAGAACTCGCTACTTTCGTTACACGTTCCTCTTTCCAAATTTCATTATGTAAGGAAATATCGTGCTTTTTACATAGTTTCATAATTAATGCATTAGAATAAAGAATCTCGTCGCTTACTTCGACAACATCAGTCTCAGCAGCCGCAAGTTCCTCACCGTGCTCATTCGTATAGAGTGGGGAATCAATTTGTCTTTTCATTTGTTCAATCTTAAATTGACTCAATTTATGCCTAATTAAAGGACGATCAATATTTGTTGTCATTTGTTCATGACAAGTATCACAAATTGAGTTTGTGAAATAATATCCACATAATATTTCTGGAATGACATATTGTTCACTAAGTTCTTTCGTATCTTTTCTGCAAATGATGCATTGTGTCATTTTTATCACCTTTACCTGCAAATTTGTATGTAATCTCATTGTAGTGTATTTATCGGTATTTTGGAATATTGTAAAGGAAAATATTATGTGAAATTCATACTTATTTTGGTACAATGAAGAGAAGTGCTAGTTTAAAGGAGGCCGTTTTTTTGAAATCAAAAGTGCACTTTTGGACATTAGAAGTGCTAATGGTTGTAGGAATCATATTTATTTGCACAAAAATATCATTTTTATTTCAACCGATTGGTATCTTCATATCAACATTATTTTTCCCAATCTTAATCGCGCTTTTTTTATACTTCATATTTAATCCTGTATTAATCTTTTTGGAGAATAAAAAAGTACCTAGAAATTTAGCGATATTAATGTTATATCTTTTTATCATAACATTAACTGCGGTTGGCGTTGGAATAGTTGTTCCTACGATTTCACAACAGCTAATGGACTTAGTGAAAAATATGCCAGGCTACATAAAAGAGGGAAAAGTATACATACAAGAATTATCACATCATAGGTTGTTTGAATGGTTATCTACACAAAACTACGTTTCCATTGAAACAATTGAAAAAAATGCGATTGAATACTTAAAAGATATACCAAATACAATTACGTCGAGTGCAACGGCTTTATTTGGTATTATCACGAACGTTGCATTAGTTGTATTTACTGTACCGTTCATTTTATTTTACATGTTTAAAGATGGACATGCCTTTCCAGGAAAAGCGGTAAGTTTATTACCAGAGTCTTACCGTGAAGAGGGGCTTCGTATCATTAAGGAAACGAACGAAACATTATCTGCATATATTCAAGGGCAAGCGCTCGTTTGTATATTTGTAGGTGCGTTTACTTTTATCGGTTATTTAATTATCGATTTACCGTACGCTTTCGTTTTAGGAATTATTGCAGCATTTACAAACATCATTCCTAACTTAGGTCCATTTATTGGGGCAGCGCCAGCTGTTATTGTAGGACTGTTCGTATCTCCGATGCAAGCCTTATACGTAATTATTATCGTAACAATTGTACAACAGTTTGAAAGTAATATTATTTCACCACGTATTATGAGCTCGAAATTAAACATCCACCCATTAACAATTATTATCCTAATTTTAGGGGTAGGTAACTTTGCTGGAATCATCGGAATGATTTTAGCAGTACCAGCTTATGCAGTAACAAAAACAGTTGTTTCGAACTTAGTGAGATTGTTTAAGACGAAGAGAAGTAATCGGAAATAGTAAAACCTGAGAAAGATACACCGCTTTTTAAGTGGTGTATCTTTTGTTTATAAAAAATAATTAAAAGTGGGTTGATTTGATTTTATTATATATTTTTTATACATCAAATTCAGTGATGAACTTGTGTGATATAAGGCTCTATAAAACTATGTGGAATCCCTCTGAACTATCCAAATCATTTCCTTACAGCGCGCTATCAACATCAAAATCGACTCCTTTCAATTCTATATAGTTAAACGATTAAAGGTGAGTGTAGTATTTGCTTCTACGATCTCGAATTTCATTAATAACTTGTTTATATTGTCTTTCTTGTTTTAATTCATTTTGAGATATTGTTTCTTTTTGAATCGTAATCGTTAAAAAGAAAAGGTGAAACTTCATATGTGAATTTCTCCTTTCGAATTGGAATTACAGATGACTACAGTAATGACTTTGTCTTTCTTTTACAGAATCCATAGCCTGATTAATTTGTCGTTCATGAAGCATTTCAGATTCAGAAAATTTATTTTTTTGAATGGTAATGGTTAAAAAGAATACTTTAAATTTCATTGGATAATTACCCCTTTATAAGTGATTTAGAAAAGACGAGTGTAATAAGAAGATTGGCGCTCTTTTACTTCGTCCA
Organism: Bacillus sp. AFS012607; assembly: GCF_002558005.1. NCBI lineage: Bacteria > Bacillati > Bacillota > Bacilli > Caryophanales > Bacillaceae > Bacillus > Bacillus sp. AFS012607. The sequence continues at coordinate 182,070 of NZ_NTVM01000007.1, read as the reverse complement.
TAATGTTTTGGATGTGTTGCTCACGTAAAATCTCTTTCTGTGAAAGCTTACGTTTTTGAATGGTGATTGTTAAAAAGAATGCTTTAAATTTCATGAATATATTACCCCTTTAAAATATATTTTTAATACATTTGAGTGTAGTATGAACTTTTAATGTCAGTTATTTTATCAGTCAGTTGTTTTAACTGTTGTTTACGAATGATTTCAGTTTCAGATAAAGTATTTTTTTGAAGCACAGTCGTAAAAAAGAAAATATGAAAAGTCATAAATGAATTCCTCCTTTCGAAAAGGAATTACAGGTGATCACAGTAAAGTGCTTGGCGCTCCTTAACATCATTCATAGCTTTTTCAATTTGCTCATTATGAAGAATTTCATCTTTGGAAATTGTATTTCTTTGAATCGTAATACTTAAAAACAATACGCTAATAGTCATTGAATGTTGCTCCTTTCTTAGAAAAATAATGTAAGAGACTAAAAAAACCGCGCAAAAAAACCACAGGAAGATACAGTTCTCCTATGGCGGGGCGTGAAAAAGCCACAGGAAAGTATACGACCTCCTGTGGCGAATTTATGAATTAAATGAAATAAAGTACGATTTTCAATTCTCCATTAGGGTGGTCGAATTCATATTTAATTGTCCAGAAAACACAGGTGCAGTTAACGCTAAAGTTAATGCATGTAATTGTAATTTCATCATTTCCTTCGACCTCCTTTTAGAATTTTTTTCTTACGTTAGTAAGTATATACAATTAATGGATAATTGTAAACATAAAAAATGAAAATTTTTAATTTTGATTAAAATGCGTATATTTAAAAAGGGATTTGAAAGTAAATATTGTAATTAACGAAATATCGATAAAAATGGGGGATGCTAAATGAAATATATGCATCATAACATGATCGTTATGCTAACAATTTTTTTATTTATTACGGCTTGTTCTAACGGGGAAAGAATAAAAGCTATATATGATGTTAGGTCAGATGATTTTAAGAAATATACTGGGACATACGTTGGTAATAATTCAGATGTGGTTGCAATTATTAATCATTTACCCGGTGGTGGAACAGTTCAAAGTATAAGTTTAGAAAATGAAAATATAAAAGTGAACTATGGCGCAAAAGGGAGTGGGGCTCTTACAGAAGAAATGATTGAGACGTATTGGTTTGATGAGAAAGATACGATGAAGAAGAATTTTCTCTTTAATGCTACCTATCTAGTAATTTTAGTACCAAACGCAAAAGCTTATGAGTTTCAAATAGAAAATAAAAACTTTAAGATAACGAGGGAAGAAATGTTATCAATTTTGCATAGGGAATTCGATGATTTTCCAAAAGAAAAAGATATATGGGATAAAAATAAAGTTATAAAGTTCTTTAACGGCAATGAAGAAAAAATTAAAATGCTTGTGGAAGATAAAGATTTTCGGAAATCTTTATTTGCTAAATATCCAGTAAGCCAGTTGAAATAATGGAGGGGAGAAGATGGAGTTAGTATACAAAATTTCTTATCATAGAATGCAGGATCATTATTACAATTTTTGAAAGAAGATATTCCATACATCCCGCATGTAACAGTCGGAAGAAAAGAAAGTGTCGCGTTAGCTGCTGAAGTAGTGAAGGAGATTCCTAGTTTTCATGGGAAGTTAAATTGTGTGATTGATAGAATAAGCGTGGAGCGAATTGGAGAGAACGGGGAATCAATTATTGAATTTGAAGTGCCATTTCTAAAAAGCTGACAAAAGTCAGCTTTTTATTTCGTAGCATGAAGTAATGCACCAATTGCACCGCTATTACCACCATCTTGTAAAAAGATTGGTGTTTTATTTTGATATTCGGTGTAGCTACTAATAATATGTTGAAGTTGTATGTTATTACATAAAGTTGAACCAATATAAATAATGTGTTCAATGTTTTTTGTTTCAGCGAATTGAAGGCTTAATGCAGTAACGACTTCACCGACAAGTCCTTGTACAGTAGCTAGTATATCGGAGCTACTATTATTTGATTCTGTAATGGCTGCTTTTCCGAAGTTACTAGCAGTTAAGTTATTATCGATAGGGGAAAGAATACCACCATAAATATCTCCAACCGTAATATCTAGTTCTTTTCTAGATCCTACTTTTGTTAGAGGGATTACATCTTCAAAATGATCTATATTTGTTAACAATTTTGAAAGTCCCATAATAGTCCCACCGCCAACTCCGGTTCCACCAGCGCGAATATATTGTTCATTATAAACGTAATGGATAGAAGTACCTGTACCGATATTGGTTAAAATAAAATTGCGTATAGCATGTTTTTCTTCTTTTAATATGTATTGGACACCTGCAAGAGTAGCTTCAAATTCGTTTAGCTCTATTATTTTATATGAACCTGTAAGCAGATGCTGTAATAGTTTCGATTTACCACCCGTAATACATATTTGTTTTATGCCATTGTTGTTTTTAATCCAATCTATTATTTTATGTTGTTCATGCGAATAAAATTTTTCAAAAGTTAATAGCTTTTTTTCGTTAAAATAAGCTATTTTCGTTAATGTGCCTCCAGCATCGATACCGATAGTACGTTCCATTTCCCTGCTCCTAACTACGTAATATATTTTCTTATTTATTTAATTGGTTGAGAATAGATATTTCCAACTAATATAAGGAACGCTTTAATCTGCTTGATATATTAATAGTTTTTCTATAGTTACAATAGGCTGGTCGTTTACAGTTGCAATACCTTTACCAAGAATAAAACCTCGACGATTGCGCGTTAGCTCATAATGTAAATCAAGTTTATCACCGGGATATGCTTTTCCGTGGAATTCAACTCCATCTAAAGAGGAGAGAAATCCTAGTCCTTCAGAATCACTTGTATGTACAAATGCACTAAGCTGAGCAAGTGCTTCTACAATTAACATATGAGGCATATGTTTGTGACTATCGTTTATAAACCATTCGTTATTTGTAATGAGTTTATATCCTGTAACGAATTCATCTTGTTTTACATTTATTACTTTATCAATCATTAAAAATGGATAACGATGGGGAAGTGTGTCTTTAATATGCATATGAAAGTACCTCCAATTAATAATACCCCTGCTAAAGTTAAGCAGGGGAGTGGGAACTAATTTTTAACTAATTCATTTACTTTTTCAAGGACGAAAATGCCGCTATTTCTAATGTTTTCAACAACTTGTTGCAACACTTCTTTATCTTGAACGAGTGCAATACGTACGAAGCCTTCTCCGTGAGGTCCAAATGCATGACCAGGTGTAACAACGACATTCGCACGATCCATTAATGCATAAGCGAAGTCTAGAGAAGTCCATCCTTGTGGAATTTCAGCCCAGACAAACATACTACCGGCTGGCTTATCGACATTCCAACCAAATGTTCGGAATCCATCGACTAAAGTATCTCTCCGTTCTTGATAAATATCGCGGTTTTTCTCACAAAATACCGCGCCATTTCTTAGTGCTGCAGATGCCGCTTTTTGAATTGGTAAAAATACACCGTAGTCGGTATTAGATTTAAATTGAGTAAGTGCACGAACAATTTCTTCGTTTCCAATCATATATCCAATACGGCTACCTGCTAAACTATAACTTTTTGACAAAGAATTGATTTCTACACCAACTTCTTTAGCACCATGTACAGAGAGGAAGCTAATTGACTTATTACCATCGAAATAAAATTCAGCATAAGCAAAATCATGGACAACGATAATATTATGCTTTTTCGCGAATGCGATTACTTCTTTAAAGAAATCTTCATGGGCCATTGCTGGAACGGGATTCCCTGGGAAGTTTAAAATCATCATCTTCGCTTGAGCGGCAATTTCTTCAGGGATGACCCCTAAGTCTGGTAAGAAATCATTCTCTTTCTTTAAAGGCATGTAGTAAGATGTTGCACCAGCCATTTGAATACCTGTTTCATAAGCTGTATATCCTGGATCAGGAACTAATATAATATCACCTGGATTTGCATAAACCATAGGTAAATGAACGAGCCCGTCTTGTGAACCCATTAATAATAAAACTTCTTTATCCGCATTTAATAAAACGTTATGAGTGTTGTTGTAATATTCAGTTACAGCTTCGTGAAATTCTTGAATACCTGATAATGTATACCCGTAGCTCTCTTTCTCACTCGCTGTATGTACCATTGTTTCTCTTACAAAATCAGCGGGCGGCATATCAGGATTTCCGATGCTCAAATCAATCATGTTATGACCTGCTGCAATTTTTTCTTTTTTATAGGCTCCTAATTCACTAAATATAGAAGATTGGAATGCTTTCATTCTAGTTGCTAACGTGTAAGTCATCAAAACCCCTCCTAAAACAGTGCTTTCATTCTGCGTTTTTAATTATTCTGAAAACACATGTTTATATTTTATCATTTTTTTATGAAAATTAAAACGATTGACAAATTTAGAGGAAGTATTAGCCTATTTTGAAAAGTATCGATGTAAATAGCGTAGACGTGTTAATTGAAATGTCTATTATAGGATTCATTTTATATAACTTAAGTTATTTGATAGTTTTTATTAAGTATTTGTGGAAGATTTCTAAAGTGAAATAACGCAGAAAATATTTTCTGCGTTTCCTCTGAAATGTAATCATTTCTTTTTATACGTGCATAATTTTTCAGCTGTCAAAAAGTATACATTTAATGTACCGTCGGCAACTTTTAAAGTTTGCTCTGATGTAAATGAATTACCATAATCAATGTGATATACATTAGAATTTTTGACAACTGAGCCTTTATATAAATCGTCTTTATTCTTTGTGGTTTGCATTTCTACTAAATTTTGCACAATTTCCTCTTTATTTTCTTTTTTGACAACTGTTTCAAATTTATAATATACAGGGCATTCACCATTTTTATTGTCAACGACTTCCCAAGAACCGTATATATCGTTATTGCTGCATCCACTAAGTAGGATGATTAGTATAGGAATTGTAAGTAGAACCTTTTTCATTTTGTGCTCCTTTCTTTTAAATTTGAATAAACGTGCGAATACGATAGGGATATTATAATAAATAAAGTTTAAATTTTTTTAAAGAATTATTTAATTTCATATAAAAATTTAGGAGAAATTAAAGAAGCATGAATCTAGTGTAAAGTCAGATTCATGCTAGTACCATAGCCTATGTTATATCTTTTTTGAGGATAAATAAAGAGGAAAGCAGAAGCACTATTCCATTTAATATATATACGCTTGCGATCATAAAGGCTAACGTACCTGCGCCAAATCCTGCTTTATCGAATATAGAAGCAAATGTTGCGATAGTCAAAAAGACAATGGGAGTCAGTAGTAAAAATATGAAACCTGCCACGATTCTTTTTTTAAAACTATGTCCAGATAAGGAAATGGCTAAAAAGTTTAGGATGCTAAACAGAGCAATTGCAAAGAGCAGGACAATAAATACTTCAATGCCATCAGACATTTTACCACTCCTTTTATAAAGAGTACTCTTTATAATCTATTCGAAATAAAAGGGGGATACTCCTTTAGGTAATTTCAATAAACGTAATAAATAGGCGTATTATAGAACAAAGAAGTATGGATTCAATATTATATCCATACTTCTTTGTTTATTTTATAAATTCGCAGATTGTGAATGCTGTTTTTCATAATGTTTCTGCTTAGAAAGGGAAATAGAAATAATCAATAATGAAACGACTCCGAAGATGAGAACCATATATTGTAACCCAATTGTATCTAAGAAGAACCCTGTGCCAAGTAAGACGATTTGGAACATAACCCTCTCAAACATATTACGGAATGAGAAGAGGCGACCGTGATAACTTTTTTCCACTTTCGTTTGGAAAATTGTCGACATAATAGGGAAGAAGCAGCCAACACTAAACCCAAACAAACCAAATGATGTAAGAGCCATCCATTTTATATCGCTAAAGAACAATGACAGGTGTGCAAAAGCAGTACAAATTGCGAAGAAATATAGTAATTTTTCGGGTTTGAAATGATCAGATAGACGTTTAATTACGAAGGCACCTAACATAAATGCGACACCTTCAATTGTATATATGAACCCTTTAATCGTAGGATCATGTTGCATTTCGCTAATGTTAATAACCATTAAATTAAACCCTGCTATAAATAATAGAGGGATGATACTTAATATAAGTGCTGTAAAAGCAATAGGAATTCCTTTTAAAATACGAAATACTTCCATAAAGCTATTATCTTTTGCAGCTTGTTTACTTGGTGTTGTTGATTTCTTGTCTTCGAATTGTAGGAAGAAAGTCGAGAGGAATAATAAGGCGTATGCTGCCATTGAGAAGGCATACATGTACTGTAAACTCATCACAACTAAAAGAATTCCACCTAGTGAAGTACCTGCAATACGAGCGATTGTACCAACATTCATATGTACACCATTCATTTGTAATAACTCATGCTCACGTACGATGAGTGGAATTACAGATTGTAATGCAGGGAAATAAAATGCTGCTGAAATTTGAAGAGCAACCATAAATGCAATCATAAATGCGATACTTTCAAATTGAATAGCAAAAAACATGAAAATAACACTTAAAACTCGACCAAACCCAGCGTAAAGAAGAACTTTTTTCTTTTCATACTGATCGATGACACGGCCAGCCATAGGTCCAACTAGAACACCGGCTAATAGTCCGATAAATAATATAACTGATTTCATGAAATCAGAAGGGACATATTTTTGCATAAATTCAAGGTTGCCAAGAATACCAAGCCATAATCCTAGACCTGCAATAAACTCCCCAATTAAAACAATCCAAACGTTTTTATTACGCCACATAACATAAAACCTCTCCGTCTTTTAAAATGAAAAACTCGTATATAAAACCTCCTTATTTATGTAGTATTTTTATACGAACTTTTTTAGAGTCAGAGTCTATATTACGTGTTTCATAATTGGATTTCAATCTTTTTGATTTGTAAAAAATTTGATGTATTAATTGATGAAATAAATGAAGCAAAACGTAAAAAATTCATGATTAAAGCTAATAGAAAGTAAGGATAAATATAAAAAAGCAAGAACGTATAACTACGTCTTGCTTTTCCAAAGTACAAAATTAAACATTAATTTCAATTAGCAATATTTACGCTCTTGTCCAATAGCTAAAGCGCTAAAAGATAGAGGACCAGCAACTTCTGTACTTGCACTACTAATAAGGTTTTCTACAGTTAATGAATATTCGTGTGTTCCACTGCTAACGTTTTGGTCTGTAGCTTGGAATGTTTGTACGTAAAATTGTTCAGAATTTGTTGATTCAATACCTACTTGTGTATTGAAAATTTCAATGTTATCAAGGAAAATTCGGAATAAAACTTGTGAAATCTCAGTTATACCTTCTACACCAACTGTAGCTATTAATTCTACTCGATTATTACGTGAATCTCTACTTGAAATTCTCAATTTCAAATTTGCTAGAATTACTTTGTTTGGAGAAGAGGGGATTGCAAAAGTTGTTGCATCAGTTTTACTTATAGGTTGAGTAGCTTAATAATCAATGATATGAGTCATATTCACAACCTCTTCATATACTGAAATACGGAAATAGGGATGAATTATCTTGGACAAATACTAGAATATTATAATAGAGTCCACAACAATTGTTGAAAAGAAGCAATTTACATAAAAGCATCAAGAATATATCATAATAAGATGATATTTTTCTTAATGCTTTTTGTAATTAAGCAGAATATTCTTCTTTACGTACTTCAAAAAATTCATTACGTCGTAAGTAATTATAAATTCTCTCAGAAACTTCTTCTTCTTCAGACACTAAGAAACGATGGTCAAAAGCGTAGAAAGATTGACCTTTAATTAATTTTACATAATATATATTAAACGCCTCCTGACACTAGATTATTACTTTCTTCATATTATGATGGCCTATATGTCTGCTAAAAATACTTGGAGTTTCAAAGGAAGTAAGTAAAGGGATGAAAGAGCTTACAATTTTGTAAGGTTTATGTCACCTTTTTCGATAGTTTACATTCACCAATTTCTTCTATACTACAAATAAGTTGCATAAAATAAGGGGGTAAAAAGATGGATGAAGTAATTGGAGAAGTTGTAGCAGGTATTTGTGAATTTGTAGTAGAAGTAACAGCGGATGCTATAGGAAGTTTAGTTTCCGGAAATGATGAGGAAAAAGAAACATTATAATAATTTGTAAAAGTATAAAGTTGATCAAATTGTAAAGGCTGATTTCTAAAGGGAAGTCAGCTTTTTATTTTTTACATTATATTAACTTAATTTGAATATTCATTTGTTATTATATTGAAGAAACCTATATAAGGAGGTGAATAAACAAATATGTCGAATTCGGGGGCTGATTTATCTGTTTCTCGTTTGATTGTGGCAAATGTAGAGGAAAAGGAATATCATTTTATTGTTCGTGAACATCCGATTGTAGGGAAAGTTATATCGTTATTTGAAAATGGTAAAGAATATGGTTTACTAGATAAACAAATCGCTAATAAAGATAAATTTATTACATCGGAGCTTACTAAATTAGATTATTTTAACTTAGATGTTTTATATCATACACCTGGGTGGATATGGATTGGTATGGATCAATTTGGTTTACATGCTCGTGAGGCTACTTATAACGAAGTAGATGTTATTATGAAGTTGAAAGAGGATTTATATTATATAGATATATACGAAGAAATAAAAATGTAGTAAATATTTAGTCAGGTTAGGGGACAAGTTCCCGTAGCCTTTTTTGTTTAATAGTAAAACGTAAAATTATATTATTTTGATTATAGGTAAACTTGATAAGAAGTGAGATGAAAAGAGGATTTGAAAATACATGAAGAGAATTGTAATAATTATATGAATCGTATATGTAAATAACAATAGAAAGAAGATGATAAAATGAGTAAGGAAGAGCTTGTGAAAAAACAGTTTGGCAGTAATGCAGATAAGTATGTGAATAGTAAAATACATGCTAAAGGACAGGACTTACAATATGTAGTTCAACAAGTTGCGTCTCGCCATAATAATCGTCTTCTTGATGTTGCTACTGGTGGCGGACATGTTGCGAATATGTTAGCACCTATGTTTGAAGAAGTAGTTGCACTTGATTTAACAGAACAGATGTTAGAAGAAGCAAAAGGTTTTATAAAGCAGAATGGTCATGGAAATGTGTCTTTTGTAGTAGGAAACGCAGAGGATTTACCATTTGCAGACCATTTTTTTGATACAATTACATGCCGGATTGCAGCCCATCATTTTACGAATCCGGCTCAATTTATTTTTGAAGTAAATCGTACGTTGGAGGATAATGGATTATTCATCTTAATAGATAATGTTTCGCCAGAAAATAATGAATATGATACATTTTATAATTTTATAGAAAAAAAGCGGGACCCAAGTCATGAACGAGCTCTAAAAAAGACAGAATGGCTTACTTTATTAGAAAAAAACGGTTTGCAAATGCAGTCATGTCTTACTTTTGATAAGAAGTTTGATTTTGACTGGTGGTGTAATATGATGAATGTCCCTGTACAAAAGCGCGAAAAATTAACAGAATGTATGATGAAAGCACCAAACGAAATGAAGGGATATTTTAATATTCAATTTAAAAATAATAAAGTAGATTCATTCTATACTGAAATGGCTATGTTTATATGTAAAAAAAGTACAACATTAAAAAGATAAATGTGTTGCAGTCTTTCTGAAGTACGATATACTTAGTACAGAGAAACTGAGAATTGAGGAATAGTTATAATGATTCGTGTACGCATTGAAGGTACTGAGGAAGAAATGCTTGAATTTATGGGGAAAATGCCGGACATTCCTGGATTTGAAAAGACACATATGAGAGAGCCGAGAAAAGGAAATAACCCGAAATACGATTCGAGTAAAAATGTACTAGCATATTTGTCTTATAAAAAGATTGAAGTCGCCAATAAATAGGCGGCTTTTTTAGTTTGCGCTGTTTCACCGCCTTGTCTTTTTCACATAATAATAATAGTAGATTATGCTGAAGAGGGGTGAGAATAGTTAATAAGAAAATCATCTTTTTTGGAGACTTTGGTATTGATGACGCCGTAGCGTTAATTTATGCAAATAAAACATGTAAATTAGATATTCTAGGTATTGTTGCAGAGTACGGGAATGTATCACGAGAAATCGTTACGGAAAATGTTTATTTTTTAGAAAGGTACTATGCTACACATGTAAAAATTATTGAAGGTGCGAGTAGGCCGATGACAGCTGAAGAACCTTTGTTTTTCCCTGAAATCCATGGGGATCACGGTTTAGGTCCTATTAATCCACCTGAGATGAGAATTTGTAAACGAGAAAATTTTTGTGAATTAATCAAATTAATCGAACCTTGTCCAGAAGATATTATAATTGTGGCGACAGGAAGACTAACGACGCTTGCTACGTTATTTTTATTGTATCCCAATATAATGGATCGTATTTGTTCGTATTATATAATGGGCGGTGCTTTCCTATTTCCAGGTAATGTTACACCAGTATCTGAAGCGAATTTTTATGGTGATCCAATTGCAGCAAATATTGTTATGAAATATGCGAAAAACGCTAGTATATACCCGTTAAATGTAACACAGGGCGCGCTTATTACGCCTGAAATGGCCAATATAATAGATAAACAAGGAACTGGACAGGCGAAACTCATTAAACCAATGATTGATTTTTATTATGAGAACTTCTATAAAAAAGAATATCCGGGTATTGGTGGAAGCCCTATACACGATTTACTACCGTTTGTCTCGTTTATAAATGATAGTATTTTTGAATATAAAAAATCGGCAGTGTGGATTAGTACGACAAATGATGTGACTAGGGGCCAAAGTGTAGCTGACTTTAGAAAAATAGCTGAACCAACAAGGTTTGATGGTCGGCCGATTCAAAGAATTGCTGTTGGTTTTAACTATCCTGCTTTTAAAGAAGAGTTTATGCGAACAATATTGAAGCCAGATTGTCCTTAATGTGTTAATAATAAGTCGGATAAATCGTTAGTCCGAAAAATGGTTTATCAGTCTGTATTATTCTCAAAAGTCTTATAGTTGAGCAGCATGAATAACTTATGAAAAATGTCACATAACTAATGGTAAGCAATTGTTTCTAATTATATTTTGATTGGTTAAATATAAAGGAGGTTATTATATGATTTGGTCTTTAATCGTTGGTGGTTTATTAGGATGGTTTGCAAGCTTAATTACTGGAAGGGATGTACCAGGTGGTGTAATTGGTAATATTATTGCTGGTATTATCGGTTCTTGGATTGGTACGAAATTACTTGGTAGTTTCGGTCCTGTAATAGGCGGATTTGCAATCATTCCTGCTTTAATTGGTGCGGTTATTTTGATTTTCATTGTGAGTTTTTTACTACGAGCAATGCGGAAATGAATGTAGCAGGACTGTTTACATTTGTAAGCAGTCCTTTTTATATGTTATGCTAGTATTATACAATCAGGAGGTGTCAGCATTGAAATCATTTACAGTAAATTTCCATCAAGAAGATAATGCAAAAGCGACAACAGTACATAAATTAAGTGAAGAGGACTTCAATAAAGCAACTGAAAAAGGTACTCGTCATTTATTTGATTTAGATACAAACGTTGGCTTCTTCGTATTCTTTGATGCAGAAGATGCAGAAGGAAATGATCAATACTTAATGTTACAATATGAAGGGGATCATGAAGAACCAACTGCGTGCTACGGATTTGATTTAAAACTATATTATCAATTTTTAGCGCTATACTTAAACGATCTTGAATTCCAAGGCGAAACAGATGAGGAAGAGGAAGAATACGGTCCAATTCATCATTTAGCGCACTTACTTTATCATATTGTTGAAGATGGTAAATCAATCGAAGTATAATATACATATTTGAAGCTGTCCTTTTGGGGCAGCTTTTTTTTATGACATTGAATTGGTGTATTATTAGTTGAACCAATAAGGCTTTTACGGGCAGCCCTGCCCATCTAACTTCTTTGCTTCTGCTGAATTTTGAGGTGGAGATTTTACTGCCCGGCAAATAGCAGGATAAATTCATAATAGAAATTTATTTATTACTTTCATGTTAGCATCGTAAAACACCTGTTATAATGATTGTAATTAAATTCATGGAGGCTAATTCTATGCTTGTAGATGTAAAAGCTTTTATTAAAGCTGCAGGTTTAACATGTATTTCATCATTAAGTGGAGATAACACGTTTGTTTATAATTTTGAAACTGTAAAAAACACTATCGCTACACTTTTTAAGAAGCTAAGATTTACCATTTAATTTCATTTCAACCAGTAGGAAAAGAGTAATCACTTCCTACTGGTTTTTTTTCTGTTTGAAGGAGCTGTTGTGACAACATGTTTTAAGTGATAGATAGAGGATATTGTCATTGAGAAGAGAAGGGTTAAATAAGGAGATGAAAATGGTTTCGTTTATCAGGAGGTAGTTACTTCGGATATAACAGACTTGGTTACTTTTTAGAAACAGCTTTTGTAATATATTTTGTACAAGCTTTTTGAGAGAGTGAAGTACTGACTTTTTTGAACAAACATAATTTGAAAAGTAGTGTAATGGGTTGGTTAACGAAATAAATAAGATGCAATAGGGGGTAAAAATGATGAAAATATATTTAAAAATAGTTATGTTATTTTTGGTGTTTACATGTATGTTTGCGCTAGCCGCATGTAAAGAGACAGACGAAAAAAACGAAACAAATCCAACTTTGGAAAATAATAAAAATAAACAAAGTAATTCTTCAGAAGAACAGAAAAATCTTGAAACAAAACCAAGTAATGAAAAAACAACAAAACCATCAACTGAGCCAGATTCGAAAAATAGAACATTTAATCAAAAATCAATTAACCACATTAAAGATTTGTTTGAATTAGCAAAAGAAGGAAAAGTACCTAATGTACCATTTGGAGCCCATACAGGGGATATTGAAGAAATAGAAAAAGCATGGGGGAAAGCGAATAAAACCGAACAAGCAGGGAACGGAATGTACGCAACTTTTACAAATAAAAATGTTGTTTTTGGATTTAATAAAGGGTCACAAGTTTTTGATGTACGCTCATATCATGCAGAACTAAAATCGATTACATTACAAGAAATTGAAAAAGTGTTAGGAAAACCATCTTCAGTTAAAGGGAATGGTGGAGACAAAATATATGTATACAAAGTAAATAACCAGTATGAGTTAAAATTTGTCATTCCAAAATCGACTGGTAATGTAGATCATATTTCCGTGTTTTCACCAGAGGATAGTATTAATAAAATGGCAGGATAAGAAATTAAGTGATTTCAAAAACACCTCGCTCTTTAAGTGAGGTGTTTTAGTTGTAAACAAGGAACGTCTCATTTCATATGCGAAATACTTCACTTTTGTTTTTTAGCATGCATCCAATAAGAAATGTTGATCTACTGAAAAAGTAGTAACTTATAAATTATGTGTAGGCTGGTTTGCGATTTTTTTTCGTTCCAAATTTTGAACAAATAACGCTTGTACAATACCTCCAACTAATAAGAAACTAGCGCAAATATAAAACAGCATACTTCCATTTAACTTACTTAATAAAACTGCACCAATAACTGGTCCACACGTTCGAGATATATCCCAGTGTATACCGTAAATTGAAAAATATAAACCACGTTTATCATGAGGTGCAATTTCTGAAACGAATCGTAATAAATGGTTTAGAGCAATACTTTCTCCAATGACTAAAAAGAGTAAGGTGAAGAATAACGACAATATCGTCGTTGAATAACTAAAGCCAACTGCAGCTATTGTATAGCAGGCGTAAGAAATAAGGATGATTTTCGCCATAGAAAATCGTTCAGACCATTTTACGAGGAAGATTTGTAGAATGATTTCCAAAATGGCTTTACATGTTGAAATAAATGCGAGTATGAATACGAGATTAAGAAATACATGTTCTGCAAAAATACGATAATTCGTCTCAGTTTGTGCATAAAAAAAGCTAATAGGAAGTGTAGAAACCATAAGACCGAATATGGCGTAATGTTTAAAAATAAATTGCTTTGGTGAACTTGCCTCAACTGTTTGTTTTGACATACTTATTGGTGGAACGGTTTCTGGGAGCTGGGTCCAAACAACAACGGCATATATCGTAAGGGTTACACTTTGCACGATAAATAAATATTCTGGGTGAGTATTATAAAAACTTGCACCGATTAAAGGGCCGACTACGGATCCAATTGCTCCCATCGTTTGTAGGAGAGCAAAAATTTCTGCTTGCTGCTCTTTTTTTGTTAAATCAGCAATTTGTGCACGTTGAGCCGGAATATATAAGGAACGGCCAATGCCATTAATGACATATAACAGTGCAAATATAAAAACGGATTGAGCGGAAACGAAACTACCGATTGCAACACTTTGTAGCAATAAGCCGAGTAACATAATCTTTTTCCGGCCATATTTATCAGTAATTCCTCCAGCAATAAGTGTAAATAAAATGTCTGAAAGTGGCTGTAATCCGAAAATCAGCATAGTTATTATTACATTGCCGTTTAACATTTTATTGACGTAAATAATCATAATGATAGCTAACATAGATTCAGTCGTTCTGGTTAATAATTCACCACACAGTCTAATAAAAATAGGTTTATTGTAACGAAGTAAGAGATAATTCAATATTAATTCCTCCTTTCTATATTGAAATGATAAGATGAAAGAAGAATTGGAAAAAGTGTAGAAACAATAGGGAGTATTTTTCACCTTTTAGGGGGATTATGATGTTTATTTTAGATCAATACATTGAACTATGGAGTGCTTATGGAAAAGGGGAAAAAGAGGGAGAACAATTGGAAGTAACAGTGCAAAATATATCTGAAACATTATTTTGTACAGAGCGTAATAGTAAATTAATTATAAAAAAATTAGATGAGTTAAATTGGATCAAGTGGTTTCCAGGTCGCGGCAGAGGAAATCGTTCTAAGTTAATATTTCAAAAGGACCCGATATCTTTAATTTTAGATAGAGGAAAAGAAATAACGAAAAAAGGGGATGTGAAAAGCGGGAGCATATTTGTGGAACGCTATAGCTCACATTTTCCATTAGTAAAGGAAGAATATCACTCCTGGGTGGATTCAATATTTGGTCATAAGATTGAAATGACATCTGAAGGGAGAAGAGATGTACTCCGGTTGCAAGTACAAATGAATTTAGATATCACATTAGATCCTGTATACGCTACAATGCGTTCAGAATGCCATATGGTAAAACATATATTCGATACACTCGTGTATGTAGACGGTAATACAAACATTATAGAGCCAAGACTTGCATTTCACTGGGAATATAATGATGCTGAAAAAATATGGACGTTTTATTTACGAAAAGGAGTTCACTTTCATAATGGAAAACAACTTACTGCACATGATGTTATATACTCATTGAATCGATTTATGAAGCTGGAAAATAATGCACACGCATGGATGTTACAACACGTTGAAAGTATTCGTTCAGTGGATGACTACGTTGTCGAAATTCAATTACATACGGAAAATCGAATGTTTTTACATATGCTAAGTGCAGAACAGTGTTCTATCGTGAATAAAGATGAAGCAGGAGAGCTAATTGGAACAGGGCCTTTTCAATTATATAAAAGTAATGAAAATTTGTTCATTTTAGAAGGTCATCCTTTATATTTTCGTGAAAGACCTTTTTTAGATCGTGTTGAGTTGTGGAATGTAGAACAAGGTGTAAGTACATACGATGTTTTAGTAAAGGCGCAGTATAAAGATAAAGAAAAACATAATAAAGAATTGTCTCGGCTTGAGTCGAACGTGACATATATAACATGTAATCATACGAAAGAAGGACCAATGCAAGATGAGTTATTTCGGAAAGCATTATATAAAATCATTCATGGTTATACAATCGTTCAAGAACTCGGCGGAGAACGTGGAGAAGTGGCACAGAAACTAATATTAGCAGGTGAAAGCATTGTAGAGATTGAGGAAGATGTAGAAAGTTTAATTAAAAGGAGTACTTATCATAATGAAGTGCTACAACTCTACACATTTACAGGACGAGATCATGTTGAAGATGCACAATGGATACAAAAAGAGTGTGTGAAGTACGGGATTCGTGTAGAAAATAATTTTCTTGACATAGAAGAGCTATTGGAAGTAAGTACGATACAAAAGGCCGATATGATGCATGATAGTGCCACAATAAGTGAACGAATAGAAGATAGTCTATTATATATGTTTCTTACAAAAAATAGTTTTATTCATGGACAAAGCAGCATGGACTTTCATGAAAAGTTGTCTCCTTATTTTAAACAAGAAGAATTAGAGAAAAGAGTTACACTGTTACGCGATATTGAGGATACTTTGTTACGTCAAATTCATATTATTCCTTTATATCGTAATAAACAAGAGGTAAGTACACATGAAAAAGTCCAAAGTATAATGATTAATTCACAAGGTTGGATTGATTTTTATAATATTTGGTTTAAATCTTGATATATAAGGGCTTTTGCGCATTTTCATAAGATGTGTAAGAGCCTTTTTTTGTATGTGGGAATAGGTTTGTTTTACACATTGTTACCCTACTTGTGATAAAAGTCTATTTACAGCGTAACAGTGTTATGTTGCATTGTTATCAGGAAGGGGTGTTATACAGTTGAGTACAGATTTAATTTCAAAAAAAGATTTATTAGAACTAACTGGTATTTCATACGGACAGTTATATAGGTGGAAGAGAAAAAATTTAATACCGGAAGATTGGTTTGTACGAAAGTCAACATTCACGGGTCAAGAGACATTTTTTCCGAAAGAAAAGATATTAGAGCGCATCGATAAGATCCAAACGATGAAAGAGGATTTATCACTTGATGAACTAGCGAATATGTTTTCACCGAGTGTGAGAGAAATTCTTTTAACAAAGGAAGACATTTTACGTAAGGAGATTGCATCAGAACCAGTTTTACAATTTTTCATAGAACAAACGAATAAAACAGCAGAGTTTCAATTTGTAGATATTCTTTATGTGTACATGTTAGAAGAATTACTACAATCGGGAGAGATTAGTTTAGAAGAAGGAAAAATGGTCTTGCAAGTTTTACGTGAAAATTATGAAGCAATTAAACATAAAACTTGTGATTTAATCGTTGTCCGAAAATTAGGGATTTCTACATGTTTATTAGTTTCAAACGTGGACGATTTAATTTTTGAAAAAGGCACTAAAATCGTTTTACGCGAAGCGATTATGAAATATACCGAAGCATTAAAAACTAAATTGTTGTAGTGGAGGAGAAAGTATGCGTACAGATAATTTGATTATAAATGGTTACGGTTCATCCAATGGCGGCGAGTTTCATAAAGTACAATTAAACGGAAAAGGAACTGTGAATGGAAATGTTGAATGTGAGCAATTTGAATGTAACGGTTACGGTGCAGTTACTGGCGATTTGAAAAGTAGCAGTGCACGAATTAGCGGATCTGGTAAAGTCGATGGCACAGTTCATGCTGAAACGATGCGAATTGATGGGAAAGCAACAATTACGCAAGATGTAAAGGCAAACAGTTTGAAAATTGCAGGAAAAGGTACGATAGGTGGAAATGTCACTGGTGAAGAATTTAAGGTCAATGGTCAAGCTACAATTGACGGTAATTGTGAAGTGGATACTTTTTCTTCAGAAGGACAATTTACAATTGGCGGATTATTAAGCGCTGATGAAATAAATATTAATATTCACGGTACATGTCGAGCGAAAGAAATTGGTGGTCAAACGATTAAAGTAAAGCATAGACTAAGTACTTTTAGTAGGCTGTTTAAATCAGTATTTGGTATGCAATTAGAGGCTGAACTATTAGAAGGTGACAATATCGATATTGATTATGCTCACATAAGAACGGTAAGAGGAAATAATGTTACGGTAGGACCGAACTGTGAGATTGAACTAATCGAATATACGGGTGTTCTTACTGTTGATAAAAGCGCAAATGTAAAAGAAATTAAGCAGATTTAATGGAAGGGAGAAAATGATATGGAACATCAACACAGTCTTACTGTTAATGGTTCTGGTAGTTCAGCGGGCGGAGATTATAATAAAGTAAAGATTCGCGGTGAAGGAACGATTTCTAATGATATGAGCTGTAATGAATTTAAAACGTACGGCACGAGTGAAGTGTGCGGTAATATGAAAGTGAAAAGTTATGTCGTGTATGGAGATAGTGAAGTACAAGGAAATGTAGATGCGGAATCTGTAAAAGTATACGGAAATACACAAATGCATAGTGATGCTCATATTGAAAAAATAAAAGTAAGAGGTATGATAGAAGTTAAGGGGAAATTAACTGGTGATTTCGTAGATGTGAAAGGCGCTTTAAATGTAAAAGGAGATATTGAAGTTGAAGAACTATCACTAACTGGTGGCCTTGAAAGTGATGGATTACTTAATGCTGAAAATATTGAAATTTCACTTCGTTATGAAGGTAGCAAAGTAAGAGAAATTGGCGGTCAGAAGATTACCGTTCGTAAAAAAGTGAGATTTATTCCATTTACCAATCATGCTGGAAGCCTCCAAACATCTATCATTGAAGGAGATGATATCTATTTAGAACATACGATTGCTGAAGTTGTAAGAGGAAACAACGTTACAATTGGTCCTGGATGTGAAATTAGTATTGTAGAATATCATACTAGTTTTAACCAAAAAAGTAATGCAGTCGTAAAAGAACATAAACAAATATAAGTAGTATGAGGGAGAGCAAGGTTATGGTTGAGAAGAATAATAGGCTCGGCTTTGTTGTAGCGGGCTTATTGCTAGGTATTTTAATGGCATCAATGGATAATACCATTGTCGTTACAGCGATGGGAACAATCGTTGGTGATTTAGGAGGCCTTGAAAACTTTGTATGGGTCGTTTCTGCCTATATGGTCGCAGAAATGGCAGGTATGCCGATATTCGGAAAACTATCAGATATGTATGGTAGAAAGAGGTTCTTTATTTTCGGTTTAATCGTCTTTATGATTGGTTCGGCACTTTGTGGTACTGCTGAAAATATTACACAGTTAGGGATTTATCGTGCCATTCAAGGTATTGGCGGCGGGGCATTAGTGCCGATCGCGTTTACTATCGTTTTTGATATTTTCCCTCCTGAAAAGCGTGGGAAAATGGGTGGTTTATTCGGAGCAGTATTTGGTTTATCAAGTATTTTTGGTCCGTTGCTTGGTGCGTATATTACAGATTACATAAGCTGGCACTGGGTATTTTATATTAACTTACCGCTTGGCGTTTTAGCACTTATTTTTATTACATTCTTTTATAAAGAGTCAAGAGTTCATAGAAAGCAAAAAATTGATTGGTTTGGCGCAATTACTTTAGTTGGAGCAGTAGTTTCTTTAATGTTTGCGCTTGAACTTGGCGGACAAAAGTATGATTGGGATTCTAACTTTATTTTAAGTTTATTTGGTGGATTCGCTATTTTAATTATTGCATTCATTTTTATTGAACGTAAAGTAGAAGAACCGATCATTTCATTTGAGATGTTTAAACAACGTTTGTTCGGAATGAGTACAATTATTGCTTTATGTTACGGAGCTGCGTTTATGTCAGCAACTGTATACATTCCATTATTCATTCAAGGTGTATACGGTGGCACTGCAACAAACTCGGGATTATTACTTTTACCAATGATGTTAGGCTCAGTCGTAACAGCGCAGTTAGGTGGGTTTTTAACGACAAAGCTTAGCTACCGAAACATTATGATCATTTCTGCGGTTATTATGCTAATTGGACTATTTTTATTAAGCACATTAACGCCAGAAACAAGTCGTGTATTATTAACAGTGTATATGATTATTATCGGATTTGGAGTCGGCTTCTCATTCTCTGTACTAAGTATGGCAGCTATTCACAACTTCGGTATGGAACAGCGCGGATCTGCGACTTCGACGAGTAATTTCATTCGTTCATTAGGTATGACACTTGGTATTACAATCTTCGGAATGATCCAAAGAACAGGTTTCCAAGATCAATTAGAAGAAGCATTTAAAGGCATGAGCGGGGGAATGAATACAAACACATTAGGGGATTCAAGAGCCATTTTATCAGAATCGGCAAGATCTCAAATCCCTCCGCAAATATTAGATAAGATTATTGATGCTCTTTCTAGTTCAATTGTTCAAACATTCATGTGGGCATTGGTACCAGCTGGATTAGCATTCATATTCATTTTCTTTATGGGAAATGAGCGCATGGTAATTAAGAAAGAAAGAACAAACAAATAAAAAAAGTGAAACATCAAAAGCGTAATGAAAAAGCTCCTTTCCAATTGGAAAGGAGCTTTTTCGTATGTATGGTGTTAGATTAGCCTTCAATAATTTCGTATTCTTCGTCTGCAAGTAATAAAATTTGTGTTTTCTTACCTTTGTTTTGAACTTCAATTACATCGTATGCACCTAAGTCTCTTACTTTGCTTTGAGAAGCGTTAACCATAACTTCCATAGAATCGATTAAGATATCTTCTTCAATGTATGATTCAGGCAATACCATATCTTCAGTTTCTAATACACATGCATATAGATTTTGTAAGTTTTCAGCAGTTGGGTTTTGTTCCTCAACATCAATGATGTTTTTTACTGCTTCCATATTTTCTTCTTTTACTTGGTATACTTTAATTTTAGCCATTGTTTTAATCTCCTTTATAACGTAATCGTAGAGGCTACACTTCATTATAACGTTTTTTTCATGAAAGATGAAATTGTTATATGTATTTATAGTAAAAATTATGTGTTATTACTCATTATTGGTGTAATTCCCGTACTAATATTATGAATAGATAACGATATTCCTACGTTAAAGTTATATTGTCCAAGCTTTTTTGTTTTCCTTTCATATATATGTATTAGCTATTCTATATAGAGAAGGGATGGAGTGTAAGTGGATTGTGAGCCGAAACGTGATTGTGGGTGTTGCCAAAATAGTATATGTGAATTTTTACAAAGTCTAGAACCGTATACTAAAGTTGAAAGTATTGTAATAGTAGGAAACGAAATCGTTGTATCTTATTTTCTTTCATTTAATGCGATGAAAGGGATTGTATCATTCGTACAAGAAGACAGTGAGGTTATTTTTGTAGATTGCTCAAAAATTGATGTAATCCGAATAGGAAAAGTTTGTAGTTGCAAATCGAAAGTTAAATATATTGAAGAGGACTTTAGCTTGCTAGGAAATGTGTGCCCGCAATGTTTAACAGAGGGGAGTACAATCTTTTTTGATTTTCATAATCCAGAATTAAATTTATCTTTACAAGCGAAAACAATTGATGCACCTATATGTACTGAATTTACAGATGAACTTGGGAATGTAGTAAAGCAATTTGCAATTGTAGGTGAAGCGATTGTTTCTAAGGATTTTGTTCAAGTACCTGAACTGTTAGATTTTCGATTAGTTTTATCGGATACTGCTGCGAACCCTTTGAAGTTTGGAATGCTGTTCATTAATTTTCCTGATATTACATTCGTTATTCTTTTCGCATCTAGTGGATACTTAAACATTTCAAATTGTTTAAAGGTAGAGAGTGGAACTGGTAATATCGAAATAGAAGAGCTGAAAAAAATGATAAAGGATGACGTTAACACGTACAAGTCAGTTGTTAAATTGACTAAAGTATATAAAAATGGTGAAATGGAATCTTTTATTTCTAAGAAGGAGTTATAACGCATTTTTTGATAAATCCTCATACATTATGTTGAGGGTTTATACATACACGATGTATATTCTAAAGTTTAAAAAGTGAGATACTCTTTTTTTATTAGATGTTATAATAATTTTATATTTGTGAATGATTTATAATTATATAAAAATTTAGTTTAATAGGTGTTTTCTTATATGGTAAATGGTTGATTGAAAAATTATATAAGTTTATTCTAAAAGATTTAGAATAAGATTGATTTTATAGAAGGCGGGAATGTAAATGATACATGAAGCGAATATACATACAAGAAAAAAACTAGTTTCTATGTTTGATGATTTCAATAACGTTATTTTACTTTCTTATTTACAAGGGCATATGGGGACTGCTTGGGTAAATGATCTTGAAAATCCAACAGTAGCACAAGTTACGGTAGGAATTTTCACATTTTACGCTGGAGACCCAAATGTGCAAGAAACAGAAGAGTTATTACGTAACATTCCTGAAAGAATTTTAGTTATCGTAAATAGTGAAGAGTGGAAACAACGCTTAGAAACATTCCATGAAAGAAAAATAGATAAGTTTTTACGCTATAAGTTCAAACGAAATTCAGAAGGTTTTAATCGTTCAAAATTACAGTCTTTTATATCAATACTTCCAAAAGGATATGAGTTAAAAAGAATAGATGAGCATATCGCAAATAGCCCTACATTACATAAAATCTCTGAAGATTTTATAAGTCAATTTCAGTCGGTAGAAGATTATATAAACCGTGGTATAGGTTATAGCATTTTATATAACGGAGAAGTTGTATGTGGTGCATCCTCGTATAGTATTTATAATGATGGAATTGAAATTGAAGTTGCGACTGATCACAATCATAGAAGAAAAGGCTTGGCAACTGTAGTTAGTGCAGCTCTTATATTGGATTGCTTAGAAAATGGAAAGTATCCAAACTGGGACGCAGCGAATACTACATCTGCTAACCTAGCAGAAAAGTTAGGATATGTTTTTGATAAAGCGTATGATACTTATTTTGTGGATAATAGATGAGTGAAGGAAATTACATACTAAAAAATAAATACGCCCTAGTACGTAAGTCTAGGGCGCATTTATTAGTTGGTAAATATCTTCATAACAATCTTATCACATTTTATCTTTTGAATGTTTGGAATTAAAGATATTTATGTGACTTTTTGAAAAAATAAAAGAGCAGCTAGCAAAAGCTAACTGCTCCTCTCCAAGGGAGAATGGAGAAATACAATCATGTTACCTATAGTATTGACGGAACATTGAGTTTTAATCAGCCATTTATAAAAGGAGAGATAAAATATCTTTGATTAATCCTTAGGCTCCGATTAGGAGTACTGATAGAAAAACGATTGAGAATATACTTTTTATTATATTTACAATTTAAATAGTAGAACGTGTTTATCGTAGTTCTCCAAACACCAATTATATTTTTTTAGAATAATTGGATGGACTGCTTCTTTCGTAGTATCGACTTCAGTATAGCCATATTTCTTATAAAAGTTTTCTAATTCCTCAAAAGGAAGACAATATACATCTTGTATTTGTGATTTTTTTACAGTTTCTACTAAAAATGAAACAAGCTCACCAGCTAATTGTAGCCCTCTAAATTTAGGGAGAATAAAAATCCCGCCCATTTCTATAGTATCTGCATCTATTTGGACTAATCGTCCAACACCTGCATACTCGTTGTTATATGTAATAATTGCAACTTTATCTCTCTTTAAATCACTTCGTACAAATCCTATTGATTCATATTGATTATTAATCCATTTTAAATCGTTAGATGTAGCTAGTTGAATACTCATATACATGCTCCTTCCGAATACTAGCGCTCTCTTCATTATATAGAACATAAGATACTATATCAAAGGAACCTTGAGATAGCACATTTGTTTAAGTTATTAGTTAAAAGTGTGGGGTTGCTGGCATTGAAATGTAGGCTTCACCAAATATAGGATAATAATGTTGTGAATTTAGTGTTACATAGTCAAAATAAAAAATAGTTCATGTGTTCGATAACGCACGATTTTTTTAGTGTAGAGAAAATCATAGGGATATTTTAATTAGTAGCTACTGTATTCATTGAAGCTATTAAGGAAATGTGGTAATCGCCAGCATTAGTGATACAAATCATATTAGGATTTAGTAAAAAAACTCTTCCTGAAAAAGAGGGAGATTAAAGATAAGAGCACTTCGAAAAGTGCCCTTCAGTAACGACTACTCATTCTAAAAATATTATATGAAGTTAAGTGTATTTAAGTATGGGTCTTTTATATAAATGTGAAATAAAAGATGGTTGTCTTCTTGTTAGAAGGCTATTTTTTGTTATTACAAAAAAGAATTAGAAGTAAAATATAAATTCAAGTTACTTGTCCAAACAAATTATTAAAAAATACATAAAATGCTAGTAGTTAGCCAATATTTTAATATTGCTAATTTTTTAGTTTAAAAGGGGTGATTTTATGTGTGATTGTGAAGTTTGTAGACGAAAGAAAAACCGGGATCCATTAAATCGGGATTCTGAACGAAAAAAAGTGGATTCTGAGCCAATAAAAAAGGATTGTGAACCAAAAAAACAGGTTTCTGAGCCAATAAATCAGGATTCCGAATCAGTAAATTCTTATTCATATAGTAAAAATGCAAATTTTTTAGAAGAAGCTATACAAACAGATGAAATCGATCAAGTTTCTGAGGAATATATTGAAATAGTAGATTCAGCAGATGTACAAGTTACTACTACAGATACAAAAGCTGCGCTATCCATCCAAGCTGCGTTACAAGCAGCTATTGTGGTTGTAGTAAGTATTTCTATAGCAGATAGTGAAAAGGCAGATAAAATAACACAAGAATTGTTTCAAAAATCATCTATTAAACAAATTAATAGACAAAAAACATTTATTAAAAATTCCAGAAACGTAACCGTAACAACTACTGATACAGATATTGCAGTGAATATTCAAATTCTCCTTCAAATTTTATTAGCGTTACTAGTTAAACTAAACATTTTATAAAGTGTCTATCCCATTTATATTTAGCTATAATGGTTCACTCAAAGTAAATATTTTTTTGTTGTAATATGTGGTACAAGCTTGGACTTCTTATTATGACTAAATTAAAATTCAAGATTGATGGGAAGGTAAGTGGGGATAACTATACAATAGCAAAGGTGAACTTATTATTTAACAGTAATTAAAACTTATATATGTTAAGTAACGGGAGGCTGTCTTCGCATTAGAAGACAGCCTTTTGATTTCATTAGTAAAAAGAAGGGAAAATAGAAGATTAAGTTACTTGTCCAAGCAATTGTTATTTAAATACATATAATGCTGGTAGTTATTTGAAATTTTTATAGAAAACTGATAGGAGTGAACATTGTAAATGGATGATTTAAATAAATTTTCTTCCTTTAAGTTTGATAAAGATCAAAAGAATATAATTATAGACCTTTTACTCTCAGATATTTTTAATAGGCATGGGATAAATGAAGAAAAACTAAAAAATTTATCGCCAGAAAAAAAGCAGCAAATTAAAAGTATTATTTCTGAAATACAATCACAGGTTAATAATTATTTAGATTGAAAGGGGGTGAACTTATGGAAAAAACATGTCATTCAGATGGAAATAAAAAGTGGAGTGCATTAGATTCTTCAAATCCTCATCCGTCTTTTAAAAATGCTAGCGTTTCAGAAGCAGCTGCGCAAGAAAGTAAAACTTATCAAATTTCTGAAGAATCTATTACAATAGTTGATTCAGCAGATGTAGAAGTTACTACTACTGATACAAAAGCTGCGTTATCTATTCAAGCAGCTTTACAAGCAGCTATTGTGGTTATAATAAGTATTTCTATAGCAGATAGTGAAAAAGCTGATCGTGTAGCACAAGAATTGTTTCAAAAATCATCTATTAAACAAATTAATAAACAAGAAACTGTTATTAGAAATTCTAGAAATGTTACAGTTACGACTACGGATACAGACATAGCAGTAAATGTTCAAATTCTTCTCCAAATTTTATTAGCTTTACTAGTAAAATTAAATATTTTATAAAATGTTTAACCTGTTTTTTTATATAGTGATTCTTACAGGTGAATATAGTACAGGCTATAAATATTAATCATTAACATCGCCAAAATAATAATGAGAACAATGTGATGGGAAATAAAGTTTGGTTGTTTTATGGAAATTTAAAAGCCATTTCCTTTATTGGATGTGGCTTTTAAATTTTAAACAGTATAAATTTGAAAAGATTATATTAAGATAAAGAATTAAAATATGATGATACAAAATACTTATAAAATTATTCGTGTTATTGAAAAATGATAAGAAAAAGGTGTTTAAAATAGAACCATTTTCATTAATAGTTCAAGTTTTGAAGAATAGTGCATACAATATAAAGTGTTTTCCTTTCTTCATTTAAGTTTTACGTATATAATTTAAAAGTACTATTTTTATTTTATTATTTTATATTTATAACAGAATAGAGGTTTAAAAATGGGTGTTAAAATCATTACGGATAGTGCGGCGGATTTACCAGTAGAATTGCTGCAAGCATATGATATTGATTTAATTCCACTCCGTGTATATGATGAAGTAGAAACAGAGTATTTAGATGGAGTAACATTAGAGTCAGTTACATTACTGCAAAAAATGAGAGAAGGCGCTGTTTATAAAACGTCATTGCCTTCACTTGAAACTTTCCAAGAAAAATTTGTTTCTTATGCAAAAGAAGGTAATCCTTGTATATATTTAGCTTTTTCATCTGAACTGTCTGGTACATATCAATCATCAGTTGTCATTAAAGAGGAAGTAAAAGAAACATATGCAGATTTAGATTTAGAAATTATTGATACGAAATGTGCTTCGCTTGGTCAAGGGCTTGTCGTATTAGAAGCTGCCAAAATGGCAAAAAACGGCGCATCAAAAGAAGACATATTAAAACGTGTCGCTTTTCTAATGAACCATATGGAACATATCTTCACTGTAGCTGACTTACAGTACCTTGTTAGAGGCGGGCGCTTAAGTAAAGTAGCAGGATTTATCGGTGGTTTATTAAACATTAAGCCGATTTTGAACGTGGAAGAAGGAAAACTTGTCCCACTTGAAAAAGTACGAGGGAAAAAGAAAGTATTAAGCCGTATTGTTGATATTATGGAAGAACGTGGAAAATACCTTAAAGGTCAAACAATCGCTATGACTCACGGTGACGACTTAGAAACAGCTGAAGCGTTAAAAGCATTAATTACTGAAAGATTTGGCTGTGAAGTATTTATCGTAAATACAATTGGTGCAGCAATCGGTGCACATACAGGTCCTGGCGTTATAACGTTATTTTTCTTAAATGAAGTAGAGTAAAGGATTGATCTTTTGATCAATCCTTTTTTATTTTTTAATCTGTGATAATCGGTCGATATGGTATGGATGAAGATGAAACCTTTGAAGTTAGCCTATATCAAATGCAATCCTGTAGAGGGAGTATTTTTTTTATGTAAAATGATACTTTATGGTAGAAGAAAAGATATAAATAAGAATGCATTTATAGGAATCTGAATATTTAAGGATATCGAAATTTTTTTATTTCATATATAATTGTGTAGGAAGAAATATCTGTAACTATTTGTAAAAATAGGAGGCGGCTATAAAAATGCAAGAAATTGCTAGATGGGATTTAAATCGATTGTATTTGAATGAGGATATTCTATTTCCGATTTTAGAGTTGAAAGAGCAATATTTTGTAACAAAAGATGTAGAGGTTCTTTCAAAGCTTATACAAGCTATTGAAAAAGCAGAATACTATTTGTATTGTCAATGGGTTGAAGAAAGTGTTTCATCTGACCTTACTAAATTGAATGTGAAAGTGAAGGAACTAAAAAGTGAAGTACAGCAAATAATAAAACATAGTGAAGTAGAAACTTCCGATAATATTAATATTAAGTTTATAAAAAATGAACTTAGTGCGTGGGAAGATATGTACATACAATTACGGGATAGGATAGAAATAGAGCACAATAATAAACAATTATCCTTTGGACAAGCAAATAATATTGCAATGAATAGTGAAAATGAAAAGGAAAGATTAGAAGTATTCGAGTTACTTACAAGTACTTTACATAAGGAAAAAGAAATCTTTGCTACTGTATTAAATCAAATAGGGAGATTGCGTAATGCAAAGAGTAATGAAATAGAAGATAGAGAGATTTTAACACAATCTTTTCATGCGAATGGCATTTCAGAAGCTGTATTATTCCAAATGTGGAATGCGACAGAAGAAAACCTTGATAAATTAGTAAGTGCTTTAAACGTGTATAAGAAGGGAAAAGAGTCAATTACATGGCATGAACTTATGACAGTAAAGGAAAGTAATGAGGTTATAATTCCTTTTTCAGTAGCAGTACAAAACGTTTATGATGCATGTAAGAATATTGATGAAGAATTAGCAGAATTTGCACGTAATGCGATAGAAAGTGGATGGGTAGATGCTGAACCGAGAGAGAATAAACCACCAGGTGGGTTTTGTGCTCCATTTTTCAGTGAGAAAAAATCACGAATTTCAATGCGCTATGATGGGAGTATAGATAGTGTAAGAGTGCTCGCTCATGAATTAGGACACGCTTGGCATTTTTATAATATGAGTTTCGAACAATCTATATCTTTTTTAGATGATAATTTGCCAATGAGTACGGCTGAATCAGC
Source organism: Bacillus sp. AFS012607 (assembly GCF_002558005.1). Lineage (NCBI taxonomy): Bacteria > Bacillati > Bacillota > Bacilli > Caryophanales > Bacillaceae > Bacillus > Bacillus sp. AFS012607. Next base: position 153,686 of record NZ_NTVM01000007.1, on the reverse strand, counting down.
ATCTATTTTCTTTGAAACGGTACTCTTAAATTATCTAATTGAAACAACGGATAGTAAAGATATGAAAAAGTCATTACTTAGCTGGAAAATAAGAAATAGTTTTAATTATGTAATGGCAATACGAGCATCGTATCAGTTTGAAAAAACATTTTATGAAAAATGTAAAGAGGGTCCTTTAAGTGCTGATGAAATTGAGAAATTATCTATAATGGCACAGAAAGAAGCTTATGGAAATGCTTTAAGTGAATACCAACCGTTTGTATGGATGAAATATATTCAATTTTATATAGCAGATGTTCCTTTTTACAATTATCCATACACATTTGGATATTTAGTAAGTTTTAGTTTATTAGAAATCGCTCAAGAAAGTAAAGGTACTTTTTATTCGAAATATAAAGAGTTTTTACGAGAAACAGGAAAGGTTCCAGTAGAGGAGCTTATGAAAAAATATTTTGAAATAGATATAAGAAATTATGAATTTTGGAATAAGGCTTTTATTCAAATTTCTAAAGATATTGATGAATATTTGCAGCTTATGTAAGGGGAGAGTATAGTGGATCAGCAGTTTATAAAAGGTATACCTTTTTCAACTTTAGAATATGCAAAAGCTATAAGTTTATTAAAAGGTTGGCTACATGAACAACAAGAGAAACCAAGGTTTGTAGTAACTGCAAATCCTGAAATTGTTATGTCTGCAAAGGAAAATACGGAAAAATCAAAGCAGTTTAAAAAGATGTTACTATCTGCGGATTTAATAACAGCGGATGGGATTGGTGTCATAATTGGCTCGAAAATATTAAAAGGAACTTTGAAAGAACGTGTTACTGGAGCGGATTTAACTCACGATTTAATAAAATATTGTAACGACAATGAATATCGTGTCTTTCTTTTTGGAGCCGCTCCAGAAAGTAATAAAAAGGCATTAGAAAAATTAAATGAGCAGTTCCCAGGAGCGCAGTTTAAAGGACAGCATGGATTTGTAAATGGTGAAGAAATAGAAGAAATAAAAATGAAAATTAAGCAATTCAAGCCGCATTTACTACTAGTAGGACTAGGTTCACCAAAACAAGAAGAGTTCATCTATGAAAACATACAAACATTAAACGTTCCGCTATCTATTGGTATCGGAGGCATGATTGATATAATATCTGGTACTGTAAAAAGAGCACCGAAAATGATGAGGGATACCGGAACTGAATGGCTGTATAGGTTACTCTCACAGCCGAAAAGGTTAAAGAGACAACTTGTACTTCCGAAATTTTTATTGTCGGTTATGTCTGAGAGGATTAAAGGGATTAATTAATAAAGGAGACTACATACATGAACAGAATCGGCATTATTGGAGCAATGCAAATTGAAATAGATTTACTTTTAGAAAAACTAGTTATACAAGAGGAACAGACAATAGCGGGAATGCCTTTTTATATTGGAGAATTCATGGGGATAGAAGTAATTATTACACGTTCTGGTGTAGGGAAAGTAAATGCAGCTGCATGCGCGCAAACATTAATTCATAAATTTGATGTAGACTCTATCATTAATACAGGCGTTGCTGGTGGGTTACATCCAGATGTAAAAGTTGGCGATTTAGTTATTTCAACTAACGTAACCCATCATGATGTAAGTAAAAATCAAATGAAAAACTTATTTCCGTTCAAGGAAGAATTTATCGCAAGTAAGGAATTGGTAGAGTTAGCACGTAAAGCATGTAATAGTAGTAGTTTACGTACTAGGGTTCATGAAGGAAGAATCGTCAGCGGTGAATGTTTTGTTGAAGATTCAAAGTTAAAGGCGAAATTAATAGACGAATACGCACCTCATTGTACAGAAATGGAAGGAGCAGCAATTGGACATGTCGCCTACATAAATGATATACCGTTTCTTGTTATAAGATGTATTTCTGACAGTGCAGATGATGAAGCTCAAGTTTCTTATGATGATTTCGCGAAAACTGCCGCAAATTATTGTTCAGAAATTATCGTTGAGATGCTGAAAAATATATCGAGTAATACTTATAGTTCAAAAGGGGAGAATGACATGTTACAAGCGTTAATTTTTGATATGGACGGAACGTTATTTCAAACAGATAAAATTTTAGAATTATCGTTAGATGATACTTTCAATCACTTAAGATCACTACAACTATGGGATACAGTAACACCAATTAATAAATATAGAGAAATTATGGGTGTGCCGTTACCGCAAGTTTGGGAAGCTTTATTACCGGACCATTCTATTGAAGTAAGAGAACAAACAGATGCATATTTTTTAGATAGACTAATTGAAAACATAAAAAGCGGAAAAGGCGCTTTATATTCAAATGTAAAAGAAATATTTACATATATAAAAGAAAATAATTGTTCAATTTACATTGCTAGTAATGGTTTAACTGAATATTTACGAGCAATCGTAACTTATTATGCTTTAGACAAGTGGGTGACTGAAACGTTTAGTATTGAACAAATACAATCGCTAAATAAAGGTGACTTAGTTAAAAGTATTATGAACAAATATGATATAAAAGAGGCAGCGGTAGTTGGTGACAGGCTATCTGATATAAATGCAGCGAAAGACAACGGTTTACTTGCGATTGGATGTAATTTTGATTTTGCGCAAGAAGATGAACTTGCTCAGGCTGATGTAGTAATAGATGATTTAATGGAGTTGAAGGGGATATTACCTGCTGTACAGAGGTAAATAAAGTGTGTGCGTTTTTTGCCAAGTCCTATATGTCTTAGTTTATGGAGGGAATATGATTAAAAATAATTTTAAAATTAGTAATATTCCTGCGGTTTTATGGGGAGATAAGAGTGATAAAATTTTTATTGCAGTACATGGAAATATGTCAAATAAGGAAGATACAATTATTCAAATATTAGCTGAAGAAGCCAAACAAAAAGGTTATCAAGTATTAAGCTTTGATTTACCTGAGCATGGAGAAAGAAAAGATGATAATACTCCTTGCAAAGTACAGATTTGTGTTAGTGAATTATCTATAATTATGAATTATGCCAAAGAACATTGGAAAGAAATAAACGTGTTTGCATGTAGTATGGGAGCGTATTTTAGCCTTTTAGCTTATCAAAATGATGTGGTAGAAAAGGCATTATTTTTATCACCAGTAGTTAATATGGAACGAATTATCGAAAATATGATGAAATGGTTTAATGTAACACCAGAGCTTTTGCAAAAAGAAATGATTATAGAGACACCTATTGGTCAAAAGTTATATTGGGATTATTTATGCTATGTAAAAGAACATCCTATTAATATATGGAATATAGATACATATATTATGTACGGAGCCAAGGATGAACTGTGCGAATTTGAAACTATTAACTATTTTATAAAAAAACATCGTTGTGAATTAGAAGTTATGGAGACGGGTGAACATTACTTTCATACTGAAGAACAGTTAAAGATATTTGAACAGTGGTTACACAAACATATCGATTAACAAATTACAATTTATTTTGAACCTGTTAGAGAAGAATGAGAAATATATAAACTTATAGTATATTTGAGAGAATTTATAAATGGTGAATGTATACACTTAAAAAAACACATGCTTTAATTCGATAAGAATTAAACAACTTTAAAGAGCCTTATCACACACTAGATTGTAGCAAGGCTCTTATATTTTCATAATAAAATTAATCAACTGTATTATCGGTTTAGATATGAAGTGAAGAATACGCACGCTATAAATTACATAAAGTAACAACCATAAAAATGCTCAGAATAAATGATTCTCGAGCATTTTATATGTTTTCGTACTTAGGGGGAATGGACTTGAAAGATATACATATTCAAAAAATAGAAAATTTAATGGAGTATGAATTCAGTCATCTCGTTCAAGACAGTGAAGAAGAAGGTTTTAATTTCCTTATAAGACTAATAAATGAATATAAAAACAAAATAAATGTATTCAATAAAACTGGAGAATGTTTATATGGTGTTTTCCAAGGTGATATGTTAATTGGAGTTGGAGGTTTAAATGAGGATCCGTACACAAAAGACAATAAGATTGTGCGGTTAAGGAGATTTTATATTTCAAGGGATTATCGGCGTATAGGGTTAGGGAACTTATTATTAAACCAACTATTATGTCATGCGGAAAAGTATTTTGAAGTGATTGTTTTACATGCTGACACGAAGCAAGGGGATGTGTTTTATACTGCAAATGGATTTGTAAAAGGGGGATTATATAAGGGATCGAGTCACTACAAACTATTATAGAGATTGCTATCCAAAGAATAGCTACGGACAGGGTTTTTGTTGGTAAATCGATATATCTTAAAAATCGCTGATATATATGAAGTTGCGACCCTTATATAAAAAAACAACTTTTATAATTTCATTTACTAAATTGTTATTATAAAAAAGAGCACCTTAGCTTTTAAAATTTAGCTTATAAGGTGACTCCTTTTCAGTCAATTACGTTTTAACGTTCATTTGTTTCAATAATAATCCTGGTTTACCTTTTACATAATAAAAATGCGGATTATTTTCATCATCATAAAGCATAATATAAGGCTTTTCATTTAGTGGGAGCAGTATAAGTACTTCGTCTATTGTAGTGTGTAACCATTGATTAGTAATAGAAACCGGCTTAGATAATGGGATTTTTATCATATAGCCATCTTTTGGAACGACATTTAAGTTTTTAAATGGACCGGTTATTGCTTTAGCGTATTGAACTGCTTCTTTTTGGATTACTGGATCTAAAGATTGTTTTTGAATGACCATTTCTTTTTGACAATCAAATACTTCAATTTGTTGATTGGTTTTTGCGAACGCATTTGTTGATAATAGAAATAAAAGAAGAGAAATGACCCCGATTTTTTTTATCATAATACAACACCTCACCATTACTATCCCCTCAAAAGCTTTAAATATTTTTCTGTCACATTCATGTAACAAAGATGTTGTATGATACAATTGGTTTTTGTTTAAAAGCAATGGAGGAAAAAATATGAAAGTTTTAATTGCAGATGACGAACAAGATATGTTAAGAATTTTAAAAGCTTATTTTGAAAAAGAAGGCTTCGAAGTTTTATTAGCGAAAGACGGAGAGGAAGCACTTCAAATGTTTTATGATGAAAAAATTGATTTAGCAATTTTGGATTGGATGATGCCGAAACATAGTGGTATTACTGTCTGTCAGGAAATAAAAAAGAATTCAAGCGTAAAAGTGTTAATGCTTACGGCGAAAAGTGAAAGCGAAGATGAATTAGCAGCGCTTCAAAGTGGGGCAGATGAGTACGTAAAAAAACCATTTCATCCAGGAGTACTAATTACACGAGCGAAAAAGCTTATTCAGCATGATGATATTATTCAAGTACAAGATGTAAAGATAAATTTCGCCAAAAATAAAGTATATAAAAATGATATAGAGTTAGAAATTACAAAAACAGAGCTCGAATTAATAAAATGCTTTTTAAATCATAAAGGAACGATTTTAACTCGTAAAAAATTGCTAGATATTGTATGGGGATTTGACTATTTTGGAGAAGAGAGAACTGTTGATACACATGTAAGAAGGCTGCGTAAAAAAATTGGAGAAAATATTATTAAGACGCATCGCGGGCTGGGCTATAGTTTGGAGGAACAAAGTGAATAAACTTGGAAAAAAGTTATTTTTCAGTATTTCTGCAACTGTTATTCTCATCTTTATGATTTCGTTATTATTCATTAACAATCTCTTACCGAACTATAATATTTATAAAACACGTGAAAACTTAAATAAATTTACAACACAAATACAAAATACAACAGTGGAAAATATAGAGGATGTTATTCATACAATTGAAAGTGAAAACAACGTTACAATTGCGTATACGCCAATTAATCAGTCAGAAGATGCTATGAACGAAGCATTACGCATGCAACTTACGAAAAAGAAAGTGACGTTAAATAAGCTTTGGATTACGAAAGACGAAGTCATGAAAGTGAAGACGGAAGGGCAATCGAATAAACTGTACGATCAAGGAAAGGTAAAAGCGAGTTTTTTTGCTAAATATATTGCGAAAGATGATACGATAATTTTAATTGGGACTTCTATTGCGAATTCAAATGAAATTATAAGTACGTTAAATACATTTTACTTATACATCGTATGTTTCTCGCTGCTTCTTATTATTTTACTTGTGTGGATACTTTCAAAAATAATAACGACGCCACTGAAAGAGCTAAGTGATGTAGCTCAGGATATTTCACATTTGCAGTTTAAAAGAACGAAAGTGAAAACGAATGATGAAATAGGAGAGTTGGCCAATAGTATTAATATCATGAGCGAAAAACTACATGAAGCACATCAAGATTTAACTGATCGTAATGAACATTTAAAACGATTTATGGGTGATGTGACGCATGAATTAAAGACACCGATCGCATTAGTAAAAGCATACTCTATGGGGATTAAAGATAGACTAGATGATGGGACTTACGTAGATACAATTATTAAACAAACAGATCAAATATCAAACTTAATTGAAGAACTATTACGATTTTCTAAACTAGAAAGAGATATTTTACAAAAAGAAGAATTCCCTATTGAACCACTGGTCCAGAGTATATTAGATAAGCATCAGATTGAACTGGATTCGAAAGAAATTAACTTGCAAGTAAACTGTAATACGAGCGATACAATCGTTTATGCAGATTTAAATAAAATGAGAATGGTATTTCAAAATTTAATTTCTAATGCAATAAAATATTCAGCAAATCAAAACATAATAATTACTTTAGAAGATAGAAATAAAAGTATATATTTTCAAATAAAAAATGGCATTCATACGGAAAAAATTAAAGATATCGATAAAATTTGGGAGCCTTTTTACGTACTAGAATTTTCTCGTAGTAAAGAAAAATCAGGTACAGGATTAGGACTAGCGATAGTGAAAAGTATTTTAGAAAGACATGGTTTTGAATATGGAGTTTCCTCTATAGATGGAGAAATTCAATTTTATATAAATGTGAAAAAGGATTAATGAAAATATTAGTCCTTTTTGCAGCTTTAGAGGTTAGCGATACAGGATGAATCACCATAATTTTCAAAATTGATGTATTAAATGGAGAATTAGCAAATGTTCTACTTTCATTAAATTCACGTGAAGTTCACAGGGAAACGTTACATTTACATAGTTACATTTGAATTTAATGAAGTGAGGTATTCGGATTTGAAAAGAAAGAAATTAGTAATAGGTAGCATTTTAATGGGGATGACGTTATCTTTATCCGCATGTGGTTCATCAGATAATATTGTAACTACAAAATCAGGAAGCATTTCAGAAAGTGATTTTAACAAAAAATTAAAAGAAAACTACGGTAAACAGAATTTATCTGAAATGGTAGTAGAGAAAGTATTAGATGATAAATATAAAGTTACGGATGAAGAGGTAACGAAACAACTAAAAGAATTAAAAGACAAGATGGGCGATAATTTTAATACATATATGGAATCTAATGGTGTGAAAAATGAAGATCAGTTGAAAGAGAAATTAAAGCTTACTTTCGCTTTTGAAAAAGCTATTAAAGCAACCGTAACGGAAAAAGATTTTAAAGATCACTATAAGCCAAAGCTTCAAGTTAGCCATATTTTAGTGAAAGATGAAAAGACAGCAAAAGAAATTAAAGAAAAATTAAATAGTGGCGAAGATTTCGCGGCATTGGCTAAACAATATTCAGAGGATCCAGGTTCTAAAGAGAAAGGTGGAGAACTATCTGAATTTGGACCAGGTATGATGGTGAAAGAATTTGAGGATGCTGCATATAAGTTAGAAGTTGGTCAATTGAGTGAACCTGTTAAATCTTCCTTCGGATATCATATTATTAAGTTAACGGATAAAAAAGAGCTTAAATCGTATGAGGAAGAGAAAGAGAATATTCGTAAAGAATTAGAACAGCAACGTATACAAGATCCTCAATTCCATCAACAAGTTACTAGAGATCTGCTTAAAAATGCAGATATAAAGGTATCTGATAAAGACTTGAAAGATACCTTTAAAGAGTTAGAAAAATAATAAATGGAATGTAAGACAATCGATAGAAATATCGGTTGTCTTTTCCTCTATTTATCCCGCTATTTGCCGGGCAGTAAGACCCCCACCTCAAAATTCAGTGGAAGCAAAGAAGTTAGACGGGGGCCCTGCTGCTCGTAAACGCCCGATTGGTGAGTGCTGATTACAGTTTCACTTTATAAAGAAGGGGGGAGTGGGAAAATACTTTCACACCTGCATTAAATTTTACTTAATAAGAAATCTTTGAGTTTCTCAACTTTTATATAAAAATAAAACTGAATTTTCAGTTATTTTTTATATAGTAAAAGAGAACGAATAAGGGGAGGGAACATTTTGAGTAAAAAGAAAATGGCAATTACACTGTCAGCAATGCTATCTGCAACAATTATACCTAGCTTTACTATGGATGTGCATGCAGAGAAGAAGGAAGAGACTAAAAATACGAAAATTGAATTAGAAAATGGGATGATAAAGCCGATTTATTCTCTCGATGAAGCTATTATCGAAAATTTATATGTAGAGACAGAAGTTGATAGTGATCGCGACGGTAAGAAAGACAGAGTATCGATAAAAGTTATGCGTCCAAAGACAGATCCGAATGTGAAGGTTCCTGTTATTTATGAAATGAGTCCATATCGATCTGGATTAAAAGATGTTCCTGTATATAATGTAGATGAAGAATTGTATGCGTATGAAGGAAAACCGTATGGAGCAGTTAATCTTGGTTCGTATGGGAACTATTACGTGCCAAGAGGTTATGCAGTTATTCTAGGCGAAAGTATCGGTACTGGAAAATCAGATGGATGCCCTACAACTGGAGATGAACAAGAAATACTCGGTACAAAGTCTGTTATTGATTGGGTAAACGGTCGCGCGAAAGCATTTACAGAACAGGGTGAGGAAGTTCAGGCAAATTGGTCTACAGGAAATGTAGGTATGACTGGAGTTTCTTATAATGGTACATTACCAAATGCTGTTGCGACTACTGGAGTTGAAGGTTTAAAAACAATTATTCCAATCGCAGCAATTAGTAGTTGGTATGATTATTATCGTGCAAATGGTGCAGTCATTGCTCCAGGCGGATATCAAGGAGAAGATACAGATAATATGGCAGAAGCAGTACTGACAAGAAAGAATCCAGAAGTTTGTGGTCCGATAATGACAGAACTTACTGCTGGACAAGATCGGAAAACGGGTAATTATAACGATTTTTGGGATAAAAGAAATTATGTAAAAGCGAGTGTATTTGTTGTTCATGGTTTAAACGATTGGAATGTTAAAACGAAACAGTTCGCACAATGGTGGGATGCTCTTGGAGAAAATGATGTACCTCGTAAAATGTGGCTATATTAAGGTGGACACGGTGGGACATCAAGTAATAACTGGCAGCAAACACAAAATAAATGGTTAGATTATTGGTTGTACGGAATTGAAAATGGAATTATGGATGAACCAATGGTTGATGTGCAAAGAGAAAATAAATCGTGGCAAAAGATAAAAAATTGGCCAGATCCAGCGGCTGTACCTTCAAAAATCCGTATGTATTTAAGTAATAAATCAGTCAATTTGCGACTAAGTATGGGATCGGTTAATAAAGTTTTCTCATTCGTAGATGATGCACAAATAAAATCAAATCAATTAGTAGCAAACCCAGAATTAGAAGTAGCCAATCGATTAGTATATACAATGCCTGTACTGCAAAAAGATACGCGTATAAGTGGTATACCAAAGATTTCAATTACAGGAAATATTGATCGATCTGTATTAAATTTAACAGCATTACTTGTTGACTATGGAGGAGCGAAGCCGGAAATCGTAACGAGAGGCTGGATGGATCCACAAAACTTAAAGAGTATAGAAAATTCAACAGCGATTCAACCGGGCAAAGATTATGCATTTACATGGGACATGCAGCCAGATGATTATGTATTTAAAGTGGGGCATCAAATCGGAGTTGTTTTAATTGCAAGTGATTATGATTATACAATTAGACCGAAAGCTGGAACGAAACTTACAGTGAAATTAAGTGAAGTGACATTGCCGATTGTGAAATAAATATTTTTTCTAAAGAGCTTACTAAAGTAAGCTCTTTAATTTACAGTCTGAATTTTTAATTTTTATATTTCAAATTGGAAGGTTATGTAATACAATATCATTATATTCTATGGAAAGTGAGTGATATATTATGACAGTCAGCTCTTTCAAAATCTCATTAAAATTCGAGGTACAGGAAGATTAGTTGAATTGAAATCTTCCGTACGTAAAAACGGAGGAGAAAATAAATGTTTAGTTTTTATAGTACACTTTGTACGGAACTGTATGATTACACAAAACCAGTCGGTTATTCTTTGAATGGTGATATTGAGTATTACAAAGAACGTTTAAAAGATTGTAGAGGAAGAATCCTCGAAGCTGCAGTAGGTTCAGGGCGTGTCATCATTCCACTTCTAGAGGCTGGTTTTACAGTAGATGGGATAGATTATTCACCTGAAATGCTAGATTCTTGCCGTAAGCGCTGTAAAGAGAGAGGCTTACATCCTAATTTATATGAAGGAAGCTTGCAACAATTATCACTTCCGCATAAATATGAGGCAATTATCATTCCTACTGGATCTTTTTGTTTAATTGAAAATCGTGTCGATTCTATAAACGCATTGAAATATTTTTATGAACATCTTAATCCAGGCGGACGATTAATCGTAGATATTATGCTTCCGTATGACTGGAAGACTGGGGAAATTCATACATCGACTTTTTCTTTGCCGAGCGGAGACGGAATCACATTAGAAAATAAATCAATTGAAATAGATTGGCTGAACCAAGTTACTGTATCATATTTGAAATATGAAAAGTGGAGTAAAGGACAGTTAGTACAAACAGAACTACAACGCTTTGCGGTACGTTGGTATGGAATAGAAGAGTTTAAACTTCTGTTAGAAAGTATAGGTTTCTCTAATATTACTTGCTCTGCTGAATATGCTTATAAAAACGAACCGTCAAATGCAAATCAAATGTTTACTTTTGAAGCTGTGCGAAAAGAATAGAACTAATACTATGAATAAAAAAATAAGGCAATCGATTAAAAATCGGCTGCCTTATTTTTAATTTTATGTAATTGTTTATAGAGAAAGATCGGAGGGAAATAAATGAAACTTATATTAATATTTGGCCCACAAGCAGTTGGGAAAATGACAGTGGGTCAAGAATTAGCAACATTAACCGGTTTAAAACTTTTTCATAACCACATGACAATTGATTTAGTAAGTCCAATTTTTGATTACAGTACGACAGAAGCAAAAAGGCTAGTAAGTTTATTTCGTAATGAAATATTTGAAGAAGTATCTAAAAGTGATTTATCTGGAATGATTTTTACGTATATATGGGCATTTGACCTCCAATCGGATTGGGATTATATACATTATGTAGAAAGTATTTTTGAATCAAAAGGTGGGACAGTGTATTTTATAGAGCTGGAAGCGGAATTAGATGAAAGATTAGAACGGAATAAAAGTCCGAATAGATTAGAACATAAACCGAAAAAAAGAGATATTGAGTGGTCTCAAAATAATTTGAAAGAGACGATGAAAAAGCATAGATTAAACTCTCTTCATGGTGAAATTGAAAAAGAAGAGTATATAAAAATTAATAACACGTATTTGAGTGCAAAAGAAGTAGCGGAAATGATTAAAGAGAAGTTTCAATTGTAAAATTTTTGAAGTCTATTTCGTTTCCATTGTCTAAGCATTCTCCTACTAATTACATATACTATTTATGTTAAAATCGGTCGCTATTTTAATATATATAACTATACAGGGAAGAGGAGAGAATAAATTTGGAAAACGTAGAACAAGATAGAATTGAAAATCAAGTGTATTCAAATCGTGTAGTAAGATCAGAATTTGATGCGAATTGGGAAACTTGTATATCAAAGAGTGGTTATGTAATTTATGTAGCAACAAGTAATAATGCTGAAGTAATAGTGCTTCTTCAAGTAAATTATTAATTTTTAAAAAAGGCGGTAAAGTAGTAGTAGGTGGCGGTGGAACAAGTCATTACAGTAAGCCGCATATTGCAATAAATATTTAAGGTAAAACATGTTAATTGAGAAGAAGCTGGAAAACGGTTAGTCATTCATATTTAGAGAATGACTAACCGTTTTTAAATGTGGTTTTTGAAGAATTATATAAGCAATATAAAAAGCATTTCCTATTTCGGCAAATGCTTTTTATATGTTATAGTATAATAGTGTCCTAAAGTAATGTTATTTTAATATATTTCAAATTTTGTTGTGTATTATTTTTATATTAAATTAGCACTAAAGTATTTTTTTATATAAGGAGTAATAATTAGAGAAATGAAAAATATAGACTTTATACTAGAAAGTGATGAGGCATTAAAACCGTCTGAACGATTAGTGCTATTATTATTAGAGAAGCATAGAATGTTATATACGAACGATCTATTGGCATTATCAAATTTATCATATAAAACATTAACAGATTCATTAACGGCGCTTGTTTTAAAATCGTATGTGTTAAAGGAAACAGGTAAGGGAAGAAGACAGAATTGCTATAGATTAGTATGATAAGGCAGCTGTTTTAGAGAATTTTACATATGTTTTTTTCAAACGTAAGGTGAAAAAAGTTTTTTGTTTTCAAACGAAAAACTCAATATAAGAGGGACGAAGATAGTGGCGTTTCATTTTTGTAAACGTAATTATTTCTTCATTGAAAATACAAAAAAATAAACCGCATAAAACAGAAATAAAAAAACAATCCATTTTAAAAATGGATTGTTTTTTATTGGAATAATATTATTTGATATGTTGAAAGCATGAATAGCAGAATAAACATTACCTGTTTTATTTCATGCAACTGAACAAATATGATGAAAACTATGTGTATAGTTTTTTGCTTGCTTTTTCAGTAACTCTAATGAAATCATGGTCTTCATTGTTTAAAGGCAGTATTTTTAACATTATTGCTATTCAGCATTAAGCACAAAAAGGGATATATAATATTATTATGTAAACTTAAGGTTTTAAAAGGAAAATGTAATAATTAATAGAACATGTAGAAGGAGATGCTTAAATAGTTTGAAGGATGGGAGATTATTATGGAGCATTTACAATCAATAGCACAAGCTGTTATAAGTGGTCATAAGAGAAAAGTAGTGAAGTTTATAAAGGCGAGTCCAAGTATTGTTAACGAATGTAGTGAAGATGGCTGGACACCACTTCATTTAGCAGCTTATTTTGGACAAAAAGAAATAGCGAGTTTTCTTTTAGAAAGCGGTGCAGATATACATAGTAGAGCGAAAAACGAAAATGAAAATACGCCTTTGCAAGCAGCAATCGCGAACAAGCAAAGTGAACTTGTTGCTTTCTTAATTGAAAAAGGATCAAATGTAAATATTATGCAAAGTGGTGGCTGGACAGGACTTCACGAAGCGGCATTATTAGGAAATGAAGAAATAATTATGCTACTCCTTAAAAATGGAGCTAATAAGATGATAAAGAAAAATGATGGGAAAACAGCGTATGATATTGCATTAGAAAAAGGATATGATCACCTTTTACATCATTTGAAACAGGAAGTGAACTTATGATGAATAAATGGAGTGTTGGTATATTTTTATTTAATGAAGTAGAAGTGTTAGATTTTGCAGGACCATTTGAAGTTTTTTCTGTAACTGAGGTGAATGAAGAAAAACCATTTACTGTTTATACAGTTAGCGAGAATGGAGAAATGATTACAGCAAGGAATGGATTGAAGGTACAGCCAGATTATAGTATTGAAAATTTACCACCAGTGGATATTTTAATAATTCCGGGTGGGCTAGGTGCTAGAAAATATGAAATAAAAAATGAAATAGTAATAAAATGGATTCGCCAACAAATGAAAGAAGTAAAGCTGATGACTTCAGTTTGTACAGGAGCGTTATTACTGGCGAAAGCAGGTTTACTGGAAGGGTTAAAAGCAACAACACATTGGGCTAGTATTGAAAAGTTTAAAAATGAGTTTCAAAATGTTGAAGTTATAGAAAATGTAAAGTTTGTAGATGAAGGACATATTATAACATCTGCCGGAATTTCAGCTGGAATTAATATGGCATTTCATATTGTGAAAAACTTGTTAGGTGTGCATGTTGCGGAGGACACAGCGAAGCGAATGGAGTATGATATTAGTTTGCCAAATTAAAAAGCCCGGATTGGGCTTTTTATATTGAATGAATATAGTTAAGCTCTTCATCACTCAAAATAGGGCGAACAGATGCATTTGCATTTTCTTGTGCTTGCGTTCCTGACTTCGCACCAGGAATTACAACACTTACTGCCGGATGAGAGAGTACATAGCGAAGTGCAAGTTGCCCTAGGGTCTGATTTTTTTTTGAGAGCAACCGAAGTTTCTCTACGGTTTGTAAGTCTTCTTGAAACCAAGTTTCATTTGGCCAATCTTTGCGTAAATCTCCATCTGGAAAAATTGTTTTATTTGTAAATTTTCCAGTTAAAATGCCCATTTTTAATGGACCACGAATAACAGCCCCTAGATTTTTCTCTTGTAAGAATGGTAATATATCTTTTTCTGGTTTTCGATTTAATATATTGTAATCAAGTTGTACGATATCAATTTCGTTGTTGTTATTGAAATGATGAATGTATTGTAAATCATGAGTCGAAACACCGACTGCTCTTACTTTGCCATCACGTTTTAATATGTCAAATGCACGTAGAAATGCTTCTGTTTCTCTACGATTATGCCACCAAATATGACAAAAATAAAGATCAATATAATCTGTTTGAAGACGTTGTAAACTTGTTTCAAATACGGCGATGATTTTTTCAGGAGTATCATATACAGGAACGCCATTAGTGTCGTAGTGATGTCCGATTAAACCACCTTTCGTTGATAGTATAATATCATTACGATGTCCTTTAATCGCGGTAGCCACCAACTTTTCACTATGTCCTAAACCATACACATCCGCAGTATCAATAAAATTCACACCACACTCAATGGCTTTTTTTATAGCAGTTATAGATTGTTTATCGTTAACAGGTCCCCATTCATCACCACCGATTGCCCATGCCCCAAAACCTATTTCAGAAACAGTTATTCCAGTGTTACCTAATGTGCGGTAATGCATATTTCCCCTCCTTGTAAGCATGTTATAACATGGATATGTAGGGAAGGAATTTTGTGTGTGAAAAAACTCTTCTACAATAGTAGAAAAAGAATTACAGAAACTACTATTTTATAGCAGCATGTATAAAAAAAATCGGTGTAAATATGGAAATGTCGTCGAATGCTATCTTTAATTGGTTAATTTATGGGATATTTTTGTGAAGGAGTTTATTTTATAAGAATAGAATTTAGTTTAGTAAGAAAACGTGCCGATGGTAGTGAAAAATATGGGTTAGGGGGATTTGAATGAGGAAACTCAAACGAGTAAATGTTCCTAATATACCAGAGCAGTTATCACAACCTAGTGACAAGCGTAGGATAAATAAAAAGAAGTTAAGGCGACTTATTTTAATGGTCCTTTTTATTGCAGCAACTACTCTGTACGTTCAATATATTTTAACGAAACAACAAGAAGTAATTGATAAGAAGAAAGGTACGATTACGGATCAAAAGGAACAATTAGTATCTTTAAAGAAAGATAAAGATTCTTTAAAGACTAACATAGAAAATTTAACAGACGATGAGGAAGAAATTTTGAAGTTTGCGAGAAAAGAGTATCAATTTTCTAAGTCAAATGAAACTATATTTGTGATGCCCAAGTAATGAAAAAAATAGTTAGCCGTCGCTAACTGTTTTTTTTATGTATGAATGTAATGGTACAAGGAATAATCACATATTGTAAAAATGAAGAGTTTAAGCTATTTTCATAGATATGGAATATGCACTAAAATAAATGTTGTTAAAATTCTGTCAATTATATTATAATACAAGGTAAGCGGATACATTTTTTAATCAACGTTGAGTTCCTCGCTCATACGACTATTAAGAAACCCGTTATCCTCGTATACGAAAGGAAGATAGCTGTTGTACGCTTCAAATACAATTTATATCGTAGGGGATGCGAAAGCACCTCAAAATAATCCCATTACTGAAAAGTTTAAAAGCTATTTCGTAGCATTTGTACTTGTTAAGGATACAGGGGAAATTGTAGATGTAGACTGCTCAGCGACAATTGCATTAACATCTCAATTTGTTAAATATTTATTTCTACATAAAAATATAAATGACCCGGCGTTAGTAATGGAAGTAAAGAACCGATATTTCGGCTCTTCTCAAAAAGCGTTACTTGTAGCGCTAAAAGATGCACAGAAAAAATATAATCAGATTGCTGCTTTGTCTACTCAATCATAGACAAAATCCAGCCGTAAGAATCATTCTTATGGCTGGATTTTTTTATTTCACATTATCATCCTACATCAAAAGTAAACGGAAACAAAGTAGAGAGATAGGAGAGTAAATGCCCAATAGGTTTACTTAATAATCTGTGGGTATAAATCTCCGGTGGATTAAAATTTCACTTCATTGGAGAACGAAAGGATGAACAAAATGAAAATTACAGATGTAAAAGTAAATCGTAGACGTGTAAAACTTCATACACCGTTTAAAACCGCGCTTCGTACTGTAACAGAAATTGAAAGTATAGATGTTTATATTCATACAGATGAAGGAGTGATTGGTAAGGGAGCTGCAGCCGCAACGCCAGTTATTACGGGTGATTTCACCAGTGGAATAGAAGAAGCGATTTTAGGACCGATGCGTTCATGTTTAATTGGTCAAGATATCATTCAGTTTCAGCAGTTACTACAGCGCATTCAAATGAGTTGTATTAGAAATTCAAGTGCGAAAGCAGCGGTAGATATCGCTTTATATGATGTATATTGCCAATATCAAAAGGTGCCGTTATATGCATTGTTAGGCGGGAAGAAAGAAATTTATACGGATATTACAGTAAGTGTGGATGAGCCTGTATTAATGGCAAAAGAAGCGAAGAAACATATAGAAAAAGGATTTCAAACATTAAAGATTAAAGTGGGTAAAGAGGCGCATTTAGATTTGGAACGTATTGAGGCAATTCGAAATGTGGTACCAAGAAATACGACATTACGTTTAGATGCGAATCAAGGTTGGAGTCCAAAAGAAGCGGTCTCTATCATTCAAGGGATGGAAAATCGTAATTTAAATATAGAATTTATTGAACAACCAGTACACGCGAAAGATTGGGATGGGTTAAAGTACGTCAAAGATCGTGTGCAAACGCCAATTATGGCCGATGAAAGTATATTTTCAGCAAGTGATGCATTAAAGCTCGTTCAAGGAAGATATGCAGACTTAATTAATATTAAATTAATGAAATGTGGTGGCATACGTGAAGCATGGCGTATTGCAGATATCGCAGAAACAGCTGGTGTGAAGTGTATGGTGGGAAGCATGATGGAATCTTCACTTTCCGTTAGTGCTGTTGCGCATTTAGCGGCAGCGCATCCTAATATTCATTATTTTGATCTTGATGCACCGCTTTGGTTAATGGAAGAGCCGGAAGGAATGACTTATTCTGGATCAAAGGTAAACCTTCAATCGACAGTGAATAGTAAGTCTTAGGAGAAGAGACTAGTAAACTATTTTTTTTTAGGGGGATATATATGAAAAAAGTAGGAACTGCATTTTTAACAACTTTATTTATATTTTCATCGTTTACATCGGCAAATGCTGAAGAAAAGAAGGATAATAAAGCATTTATAGATGTATCTGCTGCAACGTTATGGACAGCACCTGATGCATTAAGGCCAATCGATACACCGAGTGCAACAAATCCAGTGGATCTATGGAAATGGACGAAATCAATGACACTTGACGAGAAACTATGGTTAACAAATGCAAATAAATTAGAAACACAAGCGTTACTCGGTCAAGAAGTAACTGTTATTGATAAGAAAGGCGAGTGGGTGAAGGTATTAGTGCATGGACAGCCAACGCCACGAAATGAAGAAGGTTATCCGGGCTGGATGCCTGAAAAGCAATTAACATATAATCAAGAATTTGCAGATAAAACAAATGAACCTTTTGTGTTAATAACAAAGCCAACAGCGATTTTATATATAAATCCTTCTGAAAAACATAAATCACTTGAAGTCAGTTATAATACAAGACTGCCGCTATTAAGTGAAGACACAATTTCATACCGTGTATTGTTGCCAAATGGTCAGAAAGCATGGCTACGAAAAAATGATGGAACAGTTTACCGCTCTCAAACTGATATTCCAAAACCGACCGCTGATGATTTAATTAACACAGGGAAAATGTTTTTAGGTTTACCGTATATATGGGCTGGTACAAGTGGTTTTGGATTTGATTGCTCTGGCTTCACGCATACGATCTATAAATCGCACGGCATTACAATTCCGCGAGATTCTGGACCGCAATCAAGAGCAGGGGTTGCAGTTGATAAAGAAAACTTACAAAAGGGAGATTTAATTTTCTTTGCACATGATCAAGGGAAAGGTAGTGTCCATCACGTTGCAATGTATATTGGTGATGGCAATATGATTCACTCACCAAGAGCTGAAAGGTCGGTAGAGATTATACCACTAAATACACCAGGATATATAGAAGAATACGCTGGTGCTCGTCGTTACTTACCTTAAAAATAGAGGGGGTTTTTAAATGAAAAAAGTTGTTCGTTACTCATTAGTTAGTACTCTATTAGTTTCTTCATTTTTAGTTGGCTGCGCAAAAGAAAAAACTACAACAAAGCCGAAAGATGAAAAGAAAGTATTACAGTTACTAGAAACGGGTGAAATTCCGTCGTTAAACTCAGTGAAAGTCACAGATGCAATCTCGTTTAACGTTTTGAATAACGTAATGGAAGGACTATTCCGTCTATCGAAAAATGATGAAGTAATTGAGGCAGGCGCACAAAAATATGAAGTGAGTAAAGATGGAAAGACATATACATTTCATTTGCGTGATGCGAAATGGTCAAACGGAGATCCAGTAACCGCTCATGATTACGTATACGCTTGGAAGCAATTGATTAATCCAGATACCGCTTCTCAATATGCATACATTGCGTACGATGTGAAAAACGCTGAGAAGATAAATAAAAAACAACTAGGTCTAGATGAATTAGGAGTAAAAGCGAAGGATGATAAAACGTTCGTCGTAGAGCTAGAACATCCTGTACCGTATTTTACGAAATTATTAATTTTACCATCCTTCTATCCAATTAACGAAAAATATGCGAAAGAGCAAGGTGATAAATACGGATTAGAAGCAAATAAAGCGGTATATAATGGACCATTTACATTATCAGAGTGGAAGCATGAAGCTAGCTTTACAATGAAGAAAAACGATAAGTATTGGGATAAAAAAGAAGTGAAGTTAGATGAAGTAAACTATCAAATTGTAAAAGAAATTTCAACTGCGGTAAATTTATATGAAACAGATAAAGTTGATAGAGCTGTTATTTCTACAGAATTCGTGGATAAATATAAAAATAATAAAGAGCTAAAACAATATACAGATCCAGTTATGTACTTCTTCCGATTTAATGAAAATGTACCGATTCTTAAAAATAAAAATGCACGTCTTGCGCTAAGTACAGTTTTTGATAAGAAAGGACTTGCGGATTCATTTTTAAATGATGGTTCGGTTGCTGCAAACTATTACGTACCAAAAGGATTTTTAAAGGGACCAGATAAAAAAGATTTTAGAAGTACGGCAGGTGAGTTTAATAAAACTGATGTAAAAAAAGCGAAAGAATATTGGGAAAAGGCAAAGCAAGAAACAGTTACAGATGAAGTGACGTTAGAACTATTAAATTATGACTTAGAAAACTTTAAAAAAGTTGGAGAGTACATTAAAGAGCAGCTTGAGAAAAATTTACCAGGTTTAAAAGTGAATGTGAAATTGCAACCACATACGCAAAAATTAGCACTAGAGAAGAAGAAAGAATATGAAATGTCGTTATCACGCTGGTTACCGGATTATCCAGATCCAATGACTTACTTAGAAGTATTCCTTTCTGGAAGTAGTGTTAATAATACAGAATATGCAAACCCAGAATATGATGCGTTAATTAAGAAGATTAAAACAGAATTAGGTAATGATGAAAAGGCTCGCTGGAAAGCAATGCAGGATGCTGAAAAAATGCTACTTGATGATGCAGTAATTGCACCGGTATTCCAGCGCGGATTATCTTACTTACAAAAACCATATGTGAAAGATTTATATGTACATCAATTTGGTCCAGCTACAAGTTTAAAATGGGCAGATGTACAAAAATAAAAGAATGGGGAAACAGACTTCACGTATGTGATAGTCTGTTTTTTTGTACAGTTCCGAATGAAATATAGACATTTCATATGTTTTTTTACGACTTAAAAATAAAATTATTACTAAAATTCCAGTGTGAAATTTATGTAGAATCTTGTATAATTAACGTGTTTCTATGGAAACATTTTCTTGCGCTATTTCTATAGGATTTAATAGAACAAGGAAGGAAATACATACATGTATATAATAGACAAATAGAATGGAACATCATGTATAGAGAAAAAGGAGAGAAAAGATGGCGTGTCAAAGACAAGGGTTACAAGTTAATAACGATAGAAAGAGGGACAGAAGATGAAAATGAAGCATGCTTTTGGTCCTATAATTTTAGCGTGTGTGCTTTTTTTCATTATCATTCTAATCCCATCGAAAAGTTTAGTATCGCTTATTAGTGATAAGAAGGTAGAAGATGCGGCTACTTCTTTACAAAAAGAGAAATTACAAAGTGTTTTCTTACAGCAAAAAATGTTAGATAATTCACAGTATTTACCGATGTACGGTTCATCAGAATTTTTACGAATGGATGCATATCATCCGTCTAATTATTTCAAAGTAAATCCAGCTGGTTTTACACCGTTTTTAATTGGAACTGGCGGTACACAAAGTTTAGCTCATATTTTAAATATGACATCTACTATGGATGAATTAGAAGGTAAAAAAGTAGTCTTTGTTCTTTCACCACAATGGTTTACAAAGACTGGTGTATCACAAGGGGATTTCACTAATAATTTCTCCAAACAACAAGCATATCATTTTATTTTTAATGATGAGATAAATCCAGAAATGAAGAAGCAAATCGCGAAACGGCTATTAGATTATAAAGTTGTTCAAGAAGATGATATATTAAAAAATTCATTAGAAGGTATTGTATATAATGATACGAAACATAACATAAAAGCAGGTTTAGTTAAACCACTTGCTTATATGCATCGAAATATTTTAGATCATAGAGATTTATTTAACTCTTTATTTAAAATCGAACCGATGAAAGAGAAAACAAATAGCGGACTTCGTTCAATTTCTTGGGAAGACGCACGTAAACACGCAGAACAAGAAGGGAAAGCTGAGTCTACTACAAATACATTTGGAATTGAAAATCCGTATTATCATAAGAATAATCTGAAGAAAAAACTTAAAGGTTTAAAAAACTTTAGAGCAAATGAAACATATGATGAATCACCAGAATATAATGATTTACAAATTATTTTAGATTTATTTAAAGAGAAAAATGTCAAACCGCTCTTTATTTCTGTACCTGTAAATGGGCCTTGGTATGATTATACTGGATTCCCGAAAGAACGCCGTGAAGTGTATTATAAAAAAGTTCGAGAACAGGTTGAGAAAGCAGGATATCCAGTAGTTGATTTCTCTGGCCATGAATATGATAAGTATTTCTTAAAAGATACGATTCATTTGGGCTGGAAAGGTTGGATTTATTTTGATGAAGCAGTGCAGAAATTTTATTCTGAGAAATAAAGTATAGAAATCGGAATGGCTATGAGCCGTTCCGATTTTTTTAGTATAGAGGATTTTGGTGAGGACAATTTGGGAATGCATGTATATCTTGAACCTGTCTATAATCATAATGTTTCATTGCGAACTGAGCTTGATAAAGGTATTCATACACATATAATTGACCATCATGCGCTGAACATAATACGCCGGAAGTTCCTTGCCCATTTATGAAGGAAATACCGATAGGGCGTCCGATTAAGTATGGTATTTTTTGCTGCCAATGCATAGGGGAATCACTCCTTTTTGAGATAATATACGAAAAGAATGATCGAATGGTTGCTTATCCATGTAAATGTAGATGGAAAGGTGTTATATAATTTCTGAAGATTAATTCATATATAAATAAAAAACCGCTATAATTCCGAATGAATTTATAGCGGTTTTTATTATATTCTTAAGCGAGATTTTTACGCTTTTTTGTCCATTTTTTTATAACGAAGTATAAAAGTATAAGTACGACGCCACCAATTGCGAATGATTTCACATACGGACCAGCAATATCATTTATATTCTCCCAATTTTCACCTAGTTTTTCACCTAAATAAATGAAAATGATTGACCAAGGGATGATTGCGAGTGCTGTTAATGTAGTGAAACGTAGTAAAGGCATTTTTGTAATACCAGCAGGAATTGAAATCGCATGACGCACTACTGGAATGAAGCGTGCTGTAAAAATGACGCCAGTTCCGTAACGATTAAACCAATCTTCTGCAGCATCTATTTGTTTTTTATGTATGAAAATATATTTTCCGTAACGTTCTAATATAGGGCGTCCGCCGTATCGTCCAAGCCAATAAATAAAGATTTGAGCAATAACACCGCCAATTGTACCGAATACAACAGCGCCTATAAATGAGATACTTCCATTGAATACTAAGTATCCTGCATAAGCAAGGACAATTTCACTTGGGATAATTTCAATCATAAGTCCAAGCATAATGCCCCAATAACCTAATCCTTCAAAAAACGTTAATACTGAATGAATAAAACTACTTAACATTGTTGCACCTTCTAGTTTATGAATTTTTGAGTATAAGAACCTTTTATTTAATCACATAAAAGGTTCACTATATGTAGATTATACCTTATTTACATAGGGGATTGCTATTTCAATTCTTTTATGTCTCTCATAAGTATTATAGTAAAGGATATAAGCCGCGTTTTTATGAAGGGTTAATGAAAAGATTATTAAGAATTTCTCATATATCAATGATAATAGACTGAAAATTAAGTATAATGGTATAGGTCTTTCATTTACAAAAATAGGAGGAGAACGTATGTATATTACAGATCCGATTTATGGACCAATCTCTATTCGTGATAGAGATATCCTTCGATTGATAGATACAAAAGCATTTCAAAGGTTGACGCATATTAAACAACAAGGACATACTTATTTTTTACATGAGAACGCAATACATACAAGAGAAGAACATTCGATAGGTGTATATGTGCTAGTAAATAAAGTGATAGAACATCTTACTGAGATTCGTGACATACATTTATCGAAATATGAACGAAAGCTAGTATCTACTGTAGCCCTTCTACACGATGTTGGACATGGGCCATATTCACATTGTTTTCAGCAAATATCGGGTGAAGATCATGGTGAGTGGACGGTACGAATCATTCAAGAGGACGAAGAAATACGTACGATTTTAAATCAAACACCTAGATTATTAGATGATGTAACGAAAGCTTTAACAGAAGATGGAGTTTTTCCAATTATAGATGAGCTCTTATTTAATTCATTAGGAATGGATCAATTAGATTTTTGGAATAGAGATATATATTACTCATCGCTTGAATTAGAAGGTTTACAGATAGAAGAATTGATTGCTAACATGCGTTTAATTGACGGTAAACTTGTTATTGAAGAATCGGGAATCCCCTTCATTGAACAATTAATGAAAATGAAAGAAGGGCTTTACAATAATGGATTTGGCCACCCGTTTGTGATAGGAAAAGACATATTGCTGCAAACAATTTTTAAAATGATAGAGGAGAAAAATCTTTCGTTCTATACTCCTGAACTTCAAAACTTCTTTCATAACGGAGAGAAGTTAGAAGTAGAGGACTTTCTTCCGTTACAAGATGAAATCATTTTAAATGAAATAAAGTACTTTGCAAAATCAAAGGACGTACAATTAGCGACGTTAATTCAGCTTTATTTTTCAGAAGCCAAAAGTTTATCTTTTGAAAAAGGACTAGAGGGTGATTTTAAAAAGGAAAATAGCACTTTAGCAGTAATAACTGAGAAAAAGGCGTACAGTTCATATGTAGGTGGTATTTACGTCTATAGTGAGGGGCAGTTAGAGGATATTATAGAAAAATCCCCTTTTATTCAACAGATAGTGAGATTACCTAAAAAAGAATATGCATATTCTTTTTAAATTGGTTTGAAAACATAAAATAGATGGGGTGGAAATGTGAACTGGAAAGAACGTCTTCTATAATTGGATGATTTACCAATTATATTAGAATGGTATAACGACGAAGAATTACATAACATAGCAGATGTGAAACCATTTAAGCGATATACAATAGAAGAACTTCGGGAGTATTGGACTAAAAAATTAGCGCGGTCTTATGCAAGTTATCATGTAATAATAGTGAGAGATGAAGTAATAGGAAGAGTCGGATTAAAAAAGACGAAATATGATGATACCTATGTGATGGAATACTCTATTCTTATTGGCGTTTCGAATTTATATTCAAAAGGACTTGGAACAGAAATTACAAAGTATTTCATAAGTAAATCGTTTTTAGATTCCGATATACAAGCAGTTGTATTACAGGTAAGGGAAGACAACAAAAGGGCAATTCGTTGTTATGAGAAAGCTGAATTTAAAAAAGTAAAATCATATATAGAGAATGAAGTGAAAGTGTATGATATGCATAGAATTAAGAATGAGAAAATAGCACATTTAAAAAACAGTTAATTCTGAATGTAATGAGGGTTAGAGGGATATATGGAACCTTAAATGACACTACTTGTAGATATGCGTAATACTACGGCTTTATATGAAATGAAACTTAAATTTAAATAAATCAAGCAAGCATTTGTTGTATATTTGGAACAGATGGTTGCTTGTTTCCGTTATAAAAAAATAGAAGCATTTCTGCTCCTATTTTTTAAGGCTTCACATCTAAGTTCTGTAAAAATAACGTTGCTGTTACGTAACGCTTTGCTAACATTTGTACATAAGCGGTATGTACAGAAAGGGTCGCAATGATAATAGCGTTACGAATTGCTTCGCGTTGTTCGTTATTAATTTGATCGAACTTGCTTGCGATTTTATCAGCTTTTTCTTTTACAATGTTTTCAATTGTATGAACGGTATCTGTTGCATTTAATTGTAAGCAATTCCCTTGATTGAGTTCTTCAAATAGAGAAGAGTATGCTACATATAAATGAACAGGATTGATTAAATCATCACTTCGATCGGCTGGGTCATTTACAATAAGGCGTAATAGCTTACGAATGGATTCAAAATCAAGTGCTGTTTTTAAATCTTCGACAATAAATAGTAAGGCTGCTTGTTCAATTGAATATTTTTTCCCTTTTTGAGGAGAGCCAATCATTTCTTTTATATCTCGTTTCACCCAGTTTTGCATAGCAGTTACAGAGAAACTTGTGTTTTCAATCTGATTGCCAAGCGCAACTATTTCATTTAAAGAAAAACCGACATCAGTATCGTCAATTTTAATCAGCTTTTCAAAAATAGGTGAAAGTGCGGTAGTAATAAAAGCTGTAACGCTTTGTCCGCTTTCAATATCTTTTTTATGTGACTTTGCCCAAGCTTCTTGTAAAATACCGAGAGGCTTTTTCGTATTCCATCCTCTTAGTGATAGAAGAAGGGTAGCCATTTCGTTTCGTGTGAGATGAAATGTTTCCATCTTTTCACCTCCAAAATAATAAAAAGTTCTTATGAACTTATAATATGTTTTGTTTCATTTAAAGTCAATTCTGTTTTGCTTAAATTTTCCTTTGTCACCAAACTGTCGGAAGTAAATAATACTTGCATATTCCGACAAAAGTTCATATAATAAGTTCATAAGAACCTTTAAAATGTTCTTAAAAACAAATCTATCATTCTGAATTTACTAGAAAGATAGATTTCACATATATCTATATAAAAGGAGAATGGATATAATATGTTGAAAAAACTTGTAGCAGTAATGACAGCATTTATGGTTATCTTTGGGGCTAGCAGCTTTATGTTCGTAGATCATGCGGCAGCGAAAAGTTACAAATCTGGTAAAAAATCATTTACACCAAGTTCAGGTCAAAAGTCAAAAGTTGATTTAAACAAAAAAGACTCAAATGTAAATTCTCAAAAAACGACTCCAGATTCAAAAACGAAAGCAACAAACACAGCACCAAAAAGTAATAAAGGAAGCTTTATGAAAGGTTTATTACTAGGTGGTCTTGGTGGTTTACTAATGGGTAGCTTATTTGCAAATATGGGAGCTCTTGGTTCTGTATTAGCGTTTATGGTAAATATGTTAGTAATGGCTGGTATCGTAATGTTAGCAGTTCGTGCATTTAAATACTTCAAAGACCAACGTAAAAAGAAGGCAGATGAAGTAGCATGGAAACAATAAAAATTTCTGAACAAGAATTAATAAATGCGCTTTGCGTATATATAGCTGAAAAAAGACAAGTGGGTCCAGAAGAAGTGTTAGTTGAACTCATGTATGACGATGACTACGGTTTCTCTGCGGAAGTAGAGGTAAATGGTCGCCAGCAAATTTTAATTCAAGCAAACTTAATCGAAGCATTACGCTTATTGCTTGACAGAGAATATAATGTCAATTCATTCGCAGCGAGATTACAGCTTGAATTAGATGATGAAGAAGGTATTTACGCATTAGCGAAATTTAATAACTCGGATGAGTAGAGAAAAGAGCTGTTGAGAATAATCTCAGCAGCTCTTTTTAGTATGTGCATATGTAGAAGAATAATCACGCCAAATTTCATTCATCTTTCGTCTACCGATATCTACCATCGGATTAAACTGAATTGCAGCTTTCTGACGAACAAAGTGAACGTTTTGAATGGCGTGATATAATTGTTGGTCGACTATATCACGTTTTTTACTTGCATATTTAGCAATTGATAGACCTGCAACAGTTCCTTGCGCCATCGCAATTTTTCCGCTTTCAATGCCTGTAATATTGCCAGCTACAAATAAACCTGGAAGAGGGGTTTCCATTGTTTCGGAATGGAGAGGAACGTGTCCGCCTAATTCTGAAATGTAATGGAAGGGACAACCAGCTACAGCTGCAAGTTCGGCAAGTGGGTATAATCCCCCGGCAATACAAACAAAATCTGCTTCATATATTTTCTCTGATCCATTAATAACATTTCCTTTAGAGTCAATATTAGCAATACGTACACCTTCAACTTGATCTGTTCCGATAATTTCAAGAGCTGCTTTCCGAAGGTGAAGTGGCGTTCCGTTTATTTTCATTCCGCTGTTTGGATAGAATGTTAATCCAGCTTTTCGAATCCAATCATATTTCATAAAGTGGCTACCTATTCGTAAAATAGCAGAAGGAGCGAGATGTGCTGCATTTAAAAGAGAGTTTAAAACTTCTTCAGGTTCACCAGCTTTTTGACTTAACTCGCTTTTTTCAGGGAGTACAATATGATCTACTTTAATTCCCGCTAATTGCAATTCACTTAAAATGGCGAAAGACAAAATGTTAGCACCAATAATGATTCCTTTTTTTCCAACTTGCACGCGATGAACATTTGTCATAACTTGAGCTGCTCCAATTGACATCACTCCTGGAAGTGTCCAGCCTGGAAGGGGAATAGAATATTCCGCAGCACCAGTAGCAAGTAGTACGAACGGTGCTTCTAACGTACCGATATTAGTATGTACAAACCAATTGTTTTCATCTTTATCTAAATTATAGACCGAAACACCGCACCTGATATGTACTGAAAGTGATTCTGCTTCTTCATGAAGTCGCTTCGATTCTTCTATTCCGTTCCACCATTCTCCAGTAGGCTCTTGATGCAACTGTCCTAACAATCTCCCGCCCGGCTTCATAAATTCATCAATAACGAGCACTTTTAGTCCGAAACGAGCACAAGAGATAGAAGCAGATAATCCCGCTGGTCCTGCACCAATGATAATTACATCACTCATCGTTTTTTCACCATCTCTCTCACGATATTCGGATGCTGTTTCCCGCTTTCAACAACCATGTTTTCTTCTACAACAGTTAAGCATGCGCGTACATTTGTTTGATTATTTACTGTCACGCGGCATTCGGAACAGTGCCCGATATTACAATAAATACCTCGCGGTGTCCCGCTATCTTCATGAACTCTTAATGTCCGTATTTCATTTGCTAACAGGGCAGCAGCTATCGTTTCATGTTCATATGCTTCGTATTGATGACCGTTAAATTGAAAAGTAATACGCTCACTACTTTGTAAAGTACCTAAAATAGGGTGATGTGTAATTCTATTCATTTACTTTCACCTACCGATCCAAAAGTAACTGCACGTATTGGTGGTTGATATTTTAACGGTAGTTCATTAAGAGTTACGTCAGGATTCGCATTTTCTATCATTCGATCTATCATTATTCTGCATGTGCGACCACCGCAAAATCCCATGCCAGCACGTGTTCTTAGTTTTAATTCTCTTGCCGAGCAGTTATATTCAGCAATTGTCGATTGAAGTTGTCCATATGTAACCTCTTCACAACGACAAACGATTAAGTTGTTTTTATTTGTCATATGTATTCCTCCTCTAGTTCGGTTTGCACAAATTATATATGCAAAAATCATGCCAATATAGAGGGGAGAGGGCTACCTATAAACGCCTGATTGGTGCATACTGATTCTTTATTGAAGTCCGAGTTTCTTTAAACGGTTATATAAAGTAGCCCTTGTTACGCCAAGTTGTTTTGCGCATTCTAATTTATTCCCATTTAAAATTCGTAAAGCCCTTTCAATAACTTTTTTCTCATGCTCATCCATCTCTTCTTGTAAAGAAAGGATTGTATTATTGTTGCTGAGTAATAGGGAATGAGCTGTATGGTTGTCTAAAGTTTCAGTCGTATGAAATGGTAAATATTCTTGTTTTATAATTCCGTCTGTTGCGAATACCACAAGCCGTTCAACAACGTTTCGAAGTTCGCGAATATTACCTGGCCAATTGTAATGAAGCAGTTCATACATAATGCTTGAAGGTAGGTCACGAATTGGTCGGTTATAGTTGATCGAAAAATCGTTTAAGAATGAGTATGTGAGTTCGATAATATCCTCTCGTCTTTCACGCAGCGGTGGAATATGCAGGCTAACTACATTTAAACGATAATATAAATCTTCTCGGAAAGTTCCTTTTCTCATTTCTTCTTGTAAATCCCGATTTGTAGCAGCGATAATGCGGAAATCAATATTAATTTCTTTTTCTCCGCCAACTCGGTAATACTTTCGTTCTTGTAGTACACGTAACAGTTTTACTTGCATATCGAGCGGCATTTCGCCAATCTCATCGAGGAATAAAGTACCGCCTTGTGCGAGTTCGATTTTACCTTTTTTCCCTTTACTATTCGCTCCAGAAAAGGCCCCACGCTCGTAACCGAATAATTCACTTTCAAATAAAGCTTCTGGAATTGCCCCGCAGTTAATCGAAATGAAAGGCGCCTTCGCTGCTTCACTTGCTTCATGAATTGCTTTCGCAAATACTTCTTTTCCAACTCCGCTTTCCCCAAGTATTAAAACAGTTGATTTCACCGAACAAACTTTTCTAGCTAATTGTATCGTTCTTTGTATAACAGGACTTTTCCCATTCATCGCAAGGAATGGATCGGATTCATCTTTATACTTTGCCACTTCTTGTTCTAAACGGTGCATTTCATGTGACATATTAAATAGTTTTTCATTTAAAGCGACTTGATTTGTAACATCTGTTTCTGAAACGACTGCTCCTATAATTTCATCATTACAATAAACTGGATTTGAATTAATTAATACGAATAAATCGGGACGAGGCTGATGGAACTGAGCGACTATATTTTTTCCATCATGTAAAGATTGTAAAATTTCCAAGTCTTTATAATCAAAAAAACGAGTAATCGGTTGCCCAATAATCTCATTATGGTTGACTGAAAATATTTTTTCAGCACCATCTGTCCAAGTTCGAACGCATTCTTTACTATCAATGACTGTAACAGAAGAGTCAGTTGTTTGTATTACGGTGTTATAAAATGACTGTAGTTCATTGTAGGACTTATAAAGAAATGGAATCATTTGCTGAGAGGTTATACAGAATATCGGCTCATCGTTTTCGTTAAGGATGATAACAGCTAATTCATAAGAAAAAGTGTCAATTAATGCAGTGAATGAGTCATCTACATAAATAATGGCGCAATTATATTCTTCTGTAGTAGAAGGGAGATAATAAAACCTTCCGTTTACTTGCTTAATGTGATTAAGGCTACATGTATGATCGATTAAAATACTTTCCAAAAACTCTTGTATAGTCGGAAATGAAAATGCCATAATATCCTCCCGTTATGTATAAAAAATTTGACAGTGATAAAAAAATAATACACCTATTTACTATAAATTTGAATTATTTTTACAAATAAAAATATTGTTTATGGAAATTGTATATGTGCAGAATTGGCACGTCAATTGCATAAAAGAAAGTGAGAGGTTTAGGGAAAGGAGGAGTATATTGTGAGGCACTGCGACGTTTTAATTATAGGTGGTGGAATAATAGGGTGTTCTATCGCTTATTACACTTCAAAATACGGAAGAGACGTAACAATCATTGAAAAAGGAGAATTTGTCAGCGGGACGTCTTCACGGTGTGATGGGAATATTTTGGCCATTGATAAAGACCCAGGGTTTGATAGTCAAATGTCTTTAGTAAGTCAAAAATTAGTAACTGATTTAAGTGAAAAATTAGAGCATTCATTTGAATATAGGGCACCAGGAAGTATTCTCGTATGTGAGTCAGACGAAGAGATGGAAGCTGCGCAGCAATGGGTAGATCGGCAAAAAGAAGCTGGATTACCGTTTCGAATGCTTGATAGGCAAGATATAAGAGAAGAGTCGCCTTTTTTTGCTGATGATTTATTAGGCGGTTTAGAATGTGCGACGGATTCAACTGTGAATCCATATCTCCTTGCTTTCTCGCTTCTGTCAGAGGCACAAAAGTTTGGCGCAAAAGCCTTTAAGCAGACCGAAGTAAAGAGTATGAAAATAGAGACGAATGGTTCATTTGTTGTAGAAACTACGAATGGTACTTTTACAGCAAAACAAGTTGTAAATGCAGCCGGTGTGTGGGCTCCTAAGATTGGTCAGATGTTAAATGTAAATATACCAATTGAACCGAGAAAAGGGCATATTATAGTAGCATCAAGGCAACAACATGTA
Source organism: Bacillus sp. AFS012607 (assembly GCF_002558005.1). Classification (NCBI taxonomy): domain Bacteria; kingdom Bacillati; phylum Bacillota; class Bacilli; order Caryophanales; family Bacillaceae; genus Bacillus; species Bacillus sp. AFS012607. The sequence goes on along the minus strand of NZ_NTVM01000007.1, from coordinate 122,383 downwards.
GGATGCCGTAAAGTAATGGAATTCGGTTATTTAATTTCTAAATTTGGCGGAAAAAGAAAAGTAGATGCTTTAACTGAAAAATACGGGGTTGCGCTCGTATTTGAGCCTACTGAAAGTCAAAATTTCTTAATTGGAAGTAGTCGTGAATTTGTAGGGTTTCATACGAGAATAAACAATGAAGTCATTAAATGTATCGCAAATAGAGCGACTCGCTTTTATCCGAAAATGGCAGATATGATGGTAATTCGTTCTTACGCTGGTTTACGTCCGTGGACAGAAGATCATTTGCCGATTATTTCACGAGTGGAACATATTCCGAATTATTTCATTGCCGCTGGACATGAAGGGGATGGGATTAGTCTTGCAGCAGTTACTGGGAAAGTAATTGAAGAGTTATTAAATGAAAAAGAGACAATTATTCCTATTGAACCACTTCGTTTGAGTCGTTTTACAGAAAGGGTGTTAAACGGATGAGGTCACAAAGAGTCTTTACGACTATTGATACACATACGGGCGGGAATCCAACGAGGACATTAATTAGCGGACTTCCAAAGTTGATTGGAGAGACGATGGCAGAGAAGATGTTACATATGAAAAAGGAATATGATTGGATTCGAAAATTGTTAATGAATGAACCGCGTGGTCATGATGTAATGTCAGGGGCATTATTAACAGACCCGTGTCATCCTGAGGCTGATATAGGTGTTATATACATAGAGACAGGTGGATACTTACCGATGTGCGGTCACGATACAATCGGTGTATGTACAGCGTTAGTTGAATCAGGTTTAATTCCAGTAGTTGAACCGATTACTTCTTTAAAACTAGATACCCCGGCTGGCTTAGTGGAAGTAGATATTGCTGTTCAAGATGGAAAAGCAAAAGAGGTATCTTTCTGTAACATACCAGCTTTTTTATTGAAAAATATTACTGTACACGTCAAAGACATTGGAACTGTAGAGGCTGATATTGCGTATGGAGGGAATTTTTATGCCATTATTGATGCGAATTCAGTAGGCCTAGAATTAGTACCAGAAAATGCATCTACAATCATCGATAAGGCGATTCATATAAGAAACACAATTAATGAGAAGTTTGAAATCATTCATCCAGAGTATTCGTTTATTAGAGGATTAACACATGTTGAATTTTATACAGATGCTACTCATGAATGTGCGAATGTGAAAAATACAGTTGTTGTACCACCAGGCGGAATAGATCGATCCCCATGCGGTACAGGAACATCTGCGAAGCTAGCTGTATTATACGCTCAAAAAGAAATCAAAATTGGTGAAGAGTTCATTCATGAGAGTATCGTTGGTTCTTTATTTAAAGGATATGTCGTGAATACGACACATGTTGAAAATATTGAAGCTGTCATAACGAAAATTACGGGATCAGCTTGGCTTATGGGTATGCATAAATTTTTTTACAATGAAATGGATCCACTCAAAGAAGGATTTTTGCTAATTCCGCCGATGGAACATGAAACGGAGGATATAAAATGAACATTCAAAAAATGTATACAGCAGTAGACGTACATGTAAATGGCGAGGCATTTCGTGTAATGAAAGACGTACCATGCAAATACTACTACAGTTTGGAGCAATTAAATGAACAATTTTCAGGTGAATTAGCAGAAGAGAGGAAGCTTTTATTAAATGAACCACGTGGTTTTATCGGTTTGAATGGGTGTATTGTCGTTCCATCTATCCATAATGAAGTGGATGCAGCTGTATTATTTTTTAATCATGAAGGTTCGATTCCGCTTCATTATGGGGGCATTGTTGCGGTAATAACGATGTTACTCGAAAGTGGGTATTTAAAAAAGAGAGAGTCCAATCAATACAAAATTGAAACGTTATCTGGAATATTTTTAGTTCATGCGTATGTAGAGAATGATGAAGTTGTATCTGTTTCGTTTGAAAGCAAACTTTGCTATTTGATTGAGGAAAATTTACAGGTTGGTAATGTAAGTTATTCTCTCATACAAGCAGATAAAGTATATGCAGTTGTAGAAAAAGGTGCGTATTCGCCAGAAATTCGTGTTGAAAACATTCCAGAATTGAAAAGATGGGGAGAAGCTACACTGCAGGTTATACAAAAACAGTCGCTAATAAAAAGGCTTATTTTAGTAGATCCTTCGCAAAAAGAAAAGAACCATATAAAGTCGATTACATTTCATGAAGATAACTTTATCGTACGTTCGCCAGGTTTTGTTTCTACTATCGTTTCCTATGTTCATGCGTTATTTAAAAATGATTATATGGCGGATAAACCTTTTAAAAATGAAAGTATATTTAATAGTTTTATAACTGTGGAAAAAGTGAAGAAGGAGGAGCTAGGGTACATTTTCCGTTTTGAAAGTAGAGGATTTATTACAGGAATGCAGACGTTTCTATTAGACCCTACGGATCCATTTCCGGCAGGGTTCTTATTAAAATAAAATGTGATAAGGAGAGATAAATATGCAAAAAATTAAAGGGGCATTTCCAGTATTAATAACACCGATGGATGAATTTCAGGAAATTAATTGGGATGGGGTAAAACAAAATGTAAATTACTTTATCGAACAAAAGGTTGCAGGCATCATCATTAATGGAAGTACAGGAGAGTTTGTAAGTTTATCAAAAGAAGAGCGATTTAAAATGGTAGAAACCGTTTTGAAAGAAATTGATGGCCGTATTCCAGTCATTGTTGGAACTGCTGCGGAAACCACGAAAGAAACAATTGAATATACGAAACATGCAGAAGCGCACGGAGCGGATTGTGCATTAATTATAAACTCTTACTATTGTAAACCGAAGGAAGAGGAGATCTATTTTCATTTTAAAGAAATCTCAAACTCTGTAAATATACCAATTATGTTATACAATAATCCATTTACTTCTGGTGTTGATATGAGTACAGAGCTAATGCTCCGTATTGGAAAAGAGTGTGAAAATGTTACACATATTAAAGAATCTAGCGGAGATATTCGAAAAGCAAGAGATTTAGTAAGACAAAGTGAAGGGGCTTTCCAAGTCTTCTGTGGTTCTGAAGATTTAGTTATGGAATCATATTTAGTTGGTGCCTCGGGATGGGTTTCAGTAGCAGGAAATATCGTTCCTGGTCTCGTTACAAAAATGTATGAGCATTTTCAAAATGGTGAATTAGAAAAAGCATGGGAAATAAACGATGCTATTTTACCACTTTGCGAGTTTCTTGAAGGGTCAGGGAAATATGTTCAAATCGTTAAACGTTCCATGGAATTACATGGGCAAGCGGGAGGACCTTCTCGCTATCCAAGACTAGGATTAACTGTTAACGAAGATCAAAAGCTTCAAACGATTTTATCAAATATTGCAGCTCATGCAGCTGTTTAAATAAGGAGGAGAACATAATGTTAAAGACAAATATTGAGCTGAAACCAAAAGTGGAAGCGTTTTTAAATGAAGAAATTAAAATGTTTATTAATGGCGAATTTGTTTCTGCTATTGGCGGAAAGACGTTTGAAACGTACAATCCAGCAACAGAAGATGTTTTAGCAGTCGTATGTGAAGCGCAAGAAGAGGATATTGATGCTGCAGTAAAAGCAGCAAGATCTGCATTTAAATCTGGTCCGTGGGCAGAAATGACTACTGCTGAAAGAGCGCATCTTATTTATAAATTAGCAGATTTAATTGAAGAACATAGAGAAGAGTTAGCGCAATTAGAAGCTTTAGATAATGGGAAGCCGTATCAAGTAGCACTTGAGGATGATATTTCAGCGACTGTAGAAAATTATCGTTATTACGCAGGATGGGCTACAAAAATTATTGGGCAAACAATCCCGATTTCAAAAGATTACTTAAACTATACGAGACATGAACCTGTAGGTGTTGTAGGTCAGATTATTCCGTGGAACTTTCCGCTCGTTATGTCTTCTTGGAAAATGGGAGCTGCACTGGCGACAGGTTGTACGATCGTATTAAAACCAGCAGAGCAAACACCTTTATCCTTACTATATACAGCAAAACTCTTTAAAGAGGCTGGATTTCCAAACGGTGTTGTAAACTTTGTACCAGGCTTTGGTCCTGAAGCAGGAGCGGCAATTGTAAATCATCATGACATTGATAAAGTTGCTTTTACAGGATCTACTGTTACAGGAAAGTATATTATGCGTCAGTCTGCAGAAATGATTAAGCATGTAACGTTAGAGCTTGGCGGCAAATCACCAAATATCATTTTAGAAGATGCGGACTTGGAAGAAGCAATTAGTGGTGCATTCCAAGGTATTATGTATAATCACGGTCAAAATTGTAGCGCAGGATCACGTGTATTTGTTCATCGTAAACATTATGAAACTGTAGTAGATGCACTTGTGAAAATGGCGAACAACGTAAAACTTGGAGCAGGTATGGAGAAAGGAACGGAGATGGGTCCACTCGTATCTAAGAAACAACAAGAGCGTGTGTTAAATTACATTGAGCAAGGGAAGAAAGAAGGTGCTACAGTTGCGGCTGGTGGTGAACGTGCGCTTGAAAAAGGTTATTTCGTTAAGCCAACTGTATTCACAGACGTTACAGACGATATGACAATCGTTAAGGAAGAAATATTTGGACCAGTTGTTGTTGTACTTCCATTTGATTCGACAGAAGAAGTAATTGAACGAGCGAACAACTCATCTTATGGCCTTGCTGCGGGTGTATGGACGCAAAATATCAAAACGGGTCATCAAGTGGCAAATAAATTAAAAGCAGGAACAGTGTGGATTAATGATTATAACTTAGAAAATGCAGCTGCACCATTTGGTGGATACAAACAATCTGGTATTGGCCGCGAATTAGGTTCATATGCGCTTGATAATTATACAGAAGTGAAAAGTGTTTGGGTAAATATAAAGTAATAGGGCGTTTTACTGACAAAAATTGAGGGATGAAATAATGAAAGATGCGGACAACTAGAAAGTTTGATAATAGTTGTCCGTTTTCTTATATACAAAATTGTTTTTCAAAAGAATGATAAGGGGGATTTGGATGGAGAATTTAGTAGAATGGTTAGTAGGGCAAGTGTGGAGTATCGGTTTAGTTGTTTTTGCATTAGGGGCAGGCGTATATTTCACGATTGCAACACGCTTTTTGCAAATTCGTTATTTTAAAGAGATGATTAAACTATTATTTGAAGGAAAGAGTTCAGAGACGGGAATATCATCTTTTCAGGCATTTTGTTTAGCCTTATCAGGAAGAGTTGGAATTGGTAATATCGCAGGGGTAGCGACAGCAATCGCTTTCGGCGGGCCTGGAGCTGTATTTTGGATGTGGGTAATGGCTTTGTTAGGGGCAGCGAGCGCGTTTGTTGAATCAACATTATCTCAAGTATACAAAAGTAAAGTAGGGAATGAATATCGCGGCGGTACTCCATATTTCATTGAGAAAGGTTTAAAAATGAAATGGTTTGCAGTCATTGTAGCGGTAGTTGTAACACTTTCATATGGCGTGTTATTACCAGGTATTCAATCTAGTAGTATCGCAGTTGGATTTGAAAACTCTAATGGTATTAACAAATATATAACTGGTATATTTTTAGTCGTGTTACTAGCAGCAATTATTTTTGGTGGTGTAAAGAGAATTGCTGGCGTTTCTCAAATGCTTGTTCCATTTATGGCAATTGGTTATGTAATTGTTACATGTATCATATTAATTGCGAATGTAACGGAGATTCCAAGTATGTTTGCTTTAATTTTCTCTAGCGCATTTGGTGTAAATGAAATGTTTGGTGGAATTGTTGGTGCAGCTATTGCATGGGGCGTAAAACGCGCTGTATTTTCAAACGTTGCTGGTGTCGGAGAAGCGACGTATAGTTCGGCTGCTGCTGAAGTATCGCATCCTGCAAAACAAGGATTAGTTCAAGCGTTTTCCGTATATATCGATACAATTGTCGTATGTACAGCGACAGCTCTTATGATATTAATTACAGGTATGTATAATGTTATACCTGAAGGGAAACGCGCTATTGTAAAAAACATAGGAAGTGTGGAAGCAGGTCCAATTTATACGCAACAAGCAGTTGAAACTGTGATGACAGGGTTTGGTCCAATATTTATTTCAATTGCAATTTTCTTTTTTGCATTTACAACGTTACTCGCTTATTACTATATCGCTGAAACGACACTTACTTATTTAGATCGTCAATTGAAGTATGGCTGGTTAAAACCAGTTTTAAAATTTGGATTTTTAATTATGGTTTACATCGGTAGTGTTGAATCAGCGTCGCTTTTATGGAATCTCGGAGATTTAGGAATCGGTAGTATGGCATGGTTAAACTTAATCGCGATTCTATTATTAAGTAAAATCGCATTAAAAGTGTTAAAAGACTATGAAACGCAGAAAAAAGAAGGGAAAGATCCAGTATTTGATCCTAAAAATGTAGGGATTGAAGGATTAACATTTTGGGAAGAAAGAAGTAAAGAGGTTGAAAGGAAAAGTTCTAGAGAAAAAGTTATAGTAGATGATAATTTAAAATTATAACGTAAATTAACTGAAAATTCTTGATTTAAAAGAAGGTATATTGCCTCCATTTCATCGCATACTACAATAGGTATGGATAATATGACTGGAGGGAATAAGATGGAACATGAGCAACATAGTTCGATAAATGATATTCTACATCATTATAAAGAAGGTATAGGTAGTTTTACAAATCAAATTCCTGAAATCGCTGAGACATATAATGCGTTTACGCAAGCTTGTTTTCAAGAGGGTGCTTTAACAAAAAGAGAAAAACAACTTATTGCATTAGGAATTAGTTTAGCAACGCAAGATGAGTATTGTACAATTTATCATACAAAAGGTTGTCTTGATCAAGGATGTTCGGATAAAGAGATTCTGGAAGCATGTGGTGTTTCAGCAGCATTTGCTGGCGGAGCTGCGATGAGTCAAGCGGTAACTTTAGTGCAAGAGTGTTTAACAGAACTGAAAAATCAAAAGCATTGAATAAAAAAACGTTTTAAACTTTATGTTTAAAACGTTTTTTTATGTGAAATTAAATTTGTATTCACTTTAGTATTCTATATCTTCATAAATCGAATTCTCTACATCAGGAAGAACTGTGTATATACTCTTACCGATTAAAGCTTCTAATTCTTTCTTAATTGCATAAAACCCTTTCCAATGTAAAGATGTATGAGATGTTGTACCATGACGCAAACCAACGGAAATTAATCTTCTTTCCAGCGTAGTAAAGCCATCCGCGTCAGCAAGAGCGTCACAAAGAGTAATTACTTTATTGTATAAGTCGTAGTTACTATGTTCATTCAATATTGCAACCAACCGGCTTTTCATATGGTCAGGAACGAGATGCCATTCCGCTGCGATATCTATATGTTCATTTTTACAGGGAAACGAGTGTGTCACACAAATAATGGCGTTTCCTGCATATCCTAAATCATTCATATACATATAACCATCATAGGAATGAATGACCGATTTGGTAAAACCTTTGTATCTTCCGATATCATGCAAAAGGGCAGCGTTATATGCTATGTCAGCGTCTAGGTCATACCCTTTTTTGATAAGCTCTATAATTATGTTTTCAGTTGCATGAGCAACATGTAGTGAATGTTCAAACCAAGGGCCCGGGTTTTGTTCATATGCCCATTCGAGTAATTCTTTTGCATATGTTCTATCTAATATATATTTCATATAGTTATCCTTTCACTAAAAAAATCATATCCTAAATAAATTCATCTTATTATTTCATTATTCCTTCTTTAAAAATTGTTACAATGAAACAAAAGGGGGAAAAGTAATGCGAAATTTAGTAATTGAAGAAATTAAGCAACTAGAAAATGATATGGAAGAACTTTCGAAACTTTTGAAAACGGTTGTAAATGATGGGGCATCAATTGGTTTTTTGCCTCCACTGGAACAAAAAGACGCAACAAAGTATTGGCAAACAGTATTAGCGCCAGAAGTGATATTGTATGTGGCTAAAATAAACAACGAAGTAGCAGGGAGTATTCAATTACAATTAGTTACAAAGCCTAACGGAATTCATAGAGCCGAGATTTGCAAATTAATGACTCATCCAAACTTTAGACGTAACGGTATTGGACGATTGCTTATGCAAAAAGCAGAGGAACGAGCGAAGCAAGAAAACAGGTCTCTTTTAGTATTAGATACTAGAGAAGGAGATCCTTCCAATAAATTGTACAAATCACTAGACTACCAAGAAGTTGGAACAATACCAGGGTATGCAATTTCTCCGAATGGAAAGTTAGATGCTACGGTTCTTTATTATAAATGCATATAAATTGTGATTAAAAGGTTATCATACTGAATAATAAGAAACTATTTTAACACCGTCTATATTTTTCTGGCGGTGTTAAATAAATTTATTGATATAATCCATTTAACGCACTAAATGAATTTGAGAAAGTTTTTAGAGGGTTCTTTTAGTAATGATTCTCGTCTTATAATAAATGTAGAGAAGATGACTAGCCAACTATAGTTATTTTCGCTTTATTATCGGAAGGGGATGAAAGAATGAAAAAGAATAGTTTACAAAAGATGAAGAAAGTTATTTTAAGTGGTGGCGTATTACTTACGGGATTATTAACATTTGGATTTTCAGAAAAGGCTTCAGCTCATGGTTATGTAGAATCACCAGCGAGCCGATCTTATTTATGTAAGCAAGGGGTAAATGTAAATTGTGGACCGATTCAATATGAACCACAAAGTGTAGAAGGGATAGGGGGATTTCCGCAACTAGGACCTTCTGATGGACAAATTGCAGGGGCTGGTCATTTTCCTGCTTTAGATGTTCAAACTGTGGATAGGTGGAAGAAAGTTACGTTAAATGGCGGGACGAATACATTCAAGTGGAAACTAACTGCTCCTCATAGTACGAAAGAGTGGAAATATTATATTACGAAAAAAGGCTGGAATCCAAATAAACCTTTAACGCGATCAGATTTAGATTTAGTGCCATTCTATGTGAAAAATGACGGTGGGGCTAGACCAGGGACAACAGTAACGCATGAAGCAAATGTACCAACTGATCGTAGTGGATACCATCTTATTTTAGCTGTTTGGGAAATTGCAGACACTGGAAATGCGTTTTATCAAGTTATAGATGTAAACCTTGTGAATAATGGCTTAGCTTCAAATTTCGCTTTTAACAACGTAGTGCAAGCTCCTACACTATTTTAATTGAAACATATATTTCGATCATCTAATTCATTTTAGATGATTTTTTTTATGAAAATGATGAAAAATATAGAAGAAAGTGCAATTATTTATAAAAAAATATGCTTTAAATATTGTCATATTTGCTTCTTTAAGATATCCTTTTCATGAAGAGGTGGAAAACATGGAAAAAGTACTAGTTTTCGGGCATAAAAACCCAGATACAGATGCAATTTGTTCTGCAATTGCTTATGCAGAATTGAAAAAAGAATTAGGAATGAATGCTGAGCCTGTACGTTTAGGCGAAATCAGCGGTGAAACTCAATTTGCGTTAGACTATTTTAAAGTAGAAGGACCGCGTTTTGTTGAGACAGTAGCAAGCGAAGTGGACAACGTTATTTTAGTTGACCATAACGAGCGTCAACAAAGTGCTAACGATATCGAATCAGTTCGTGTGTTAGAAGTTATTGACCATCACCGTATTGCTAACTTTGAAACAAGCGATCCTATATACTATCGTTGTGAGCCAGTTGGATGTACAGCTACAATCTTAAACAAAATGTACAAAGAAAATGGCGTTACAATTCGTAAAGAAGTTGCAGGTTTAATGTTATCTGCAATTATTTCAGATTCTTTACTATTCAAATCTCCAACTTGCACAGAACAAGACGTAGCAGCTGCTCGTGAATTAGCGGAAATCGCTGGTGTAGATGCTGATAGCTACGGCTTAGAAATGTTAAAAGCTGGTGCTGACTTAAGCGGAAAAACAATGGAGCAATTAATCTCTCTTGACGCTAAAGAATTCCAAATGGGTAATGCGAAAGTTGAAATCGCACAAGTAAACGCTGTTGATACAAAGGACGTTCTTGTACACCAAGCGGAACTTGAAAAAGTAATTTCTGCAGTAGTAGAAGAAAAAGGTTTAGACCTATTCTTATTCGTTGTAACTGATATCTTAACTAACGATTCTGTCGGTCTTGCGATCGGTAAAGCAGCAAACGTTGTTGAGAAAGCATACAACGTATCACTAGAAAACAACACAGCTACATTAAAAGGTGTTGTATCTCGTAAAAAACAAATCGTACCAGTATTAACAGAAGCATTCCAAGCTTAATTTTATTGAGTACACATAAACAGCAAGGACAAGTAGTCAGATTGGCTACTTGTCCTTTTTTATCTCTAAAAAACAGAAAATTAAATGCAGGATTTAATAATTATAGTGAGTATGCCTTTAAACAAAAAAATAGAGATTACAGTATTGAAGATTGTTTTAAGTTTCATGAGTCGATAGAAAAGTGTGTTGTACCAATTTGGAAACAGTTAGGAAGTTTTCTTAAAAAGAATCTTGATGTAAAAACGTATCGTCCCTGGGATCTTGCTCCTTGTAATTTGCAAAAATATCCATTTGAAAATTATATTAATTTATTGGATGGAATTGAAGAAATGTTGCGGAAGACAGATTCATGTTTTCATGAGGAATTTACTCATATAAGGAAAGCAGGATTAATTGACGTACAAGAACGGAAAAATAAAGCACCAGGAGCTGCTTGCTTTACCTTATCTCATAGTAAAGACGTTTTTGTTTATTCTAATTTTAGTTCTTCATTTTATGCGATTCATGCATTAATACATGAATTGGGGCATGCATTTCACTTTTATAAACAATTTAACAATGAAAGTAGTATGCAGGAAAGATACCTTCGTGAAGAGGTGGCGGAACTTTATTCCCTTAGTCTTGAATTACTATTAATGGATAAGCTTAATATTTTTTATACGCAAGAGGATGATTATAAAGAAGTACAGCAAGCTCAATTATATCGTACTTTATCGTTATTAATATCGTCAGTTTCAGGAGATGTATTCCAGCACTGGCTTTATACAAATCCAAACCATTCACCAGAAGAGCGAGATGAGAAATATATTGAACTATGTAAAAGGTATCAATATTCATCAGTTGATATTGCAGGAGTAGAGAATGAAATTGGTTCGAGTCATTTCACTTTGTTCAGTTTCCTTTTTATAAAATTGAATATGCAATTGCGCAAATAGGAGCGATGCAATTGTTTCAAATTTATCGAGAGAATCAGGAACAAGCGATTGCTTTCTTTAAAGAGGGAGCGAGTTCAGATTGGAATTTACCTATACAGGAAATATATATAAATACAGGTGTTGCGTTTGACTTTTCGGAAGAAAGGATACAAAGTACTGCAAGGGCTATTTTAGATTTGATTAACGAATTAAAATAAGGATAGCGTTAGCTATCCTTATAATCGTTTATTCGTAAGATTTTTTCTTGTTTATATAAAATGTGATTATCGCAGTAATGAAGAAAATAGGTATCGCATACACTTGCCCAACAAATAACTTCCAGCCGACATAATTATAGCCTTCAGATGCTGGGATGATAACGGAAATAACGCAAACGATAAAATAGACTAATAGTGCAGGGATAATATTTTTCATTTTTATGAACCTCCTTTTTAATTATATCTATACATCCTTATGTTAAAATTTATATTTAATATTTTGAAGAAAAAAAGCAAAAATTTTTATGGTATTATAATATTTGCAATGAGAGTGATCCATAGTACGTATATGGTAAAATGTGTAATTTTAGCTTTCGGAATTATTATATAGTATTTCGAGAGAAAAATGTACAAAATAACGAATTTTATTTACAGAAGTAAAGGGAGTAGAAATATATATGAAAAGGCTATGTATAATTCCTTGTGGAAAAAAGAAAATTTGGGATAAGCACTCAAACTACGGACCGATGGAAGCAAAAGATGTATATATTAGTCCGTTCGGAAAAGCATGTCAGGCATACGCAACTATGTTTTTCGAAAACTGGGTTATATTATCAGCGAAACATGGATTTTTAAGACCAAATGATATTGTATTAGAAAACTATGATCTTGCATTTGATTCAAAAAGCGATGAGGTAATAAGTATAGAGCAATTACAAAAACAGTTGGTAGATAAAAGTTTATTACAGTTTGACGAAATCGTCTTACTAGCAGGAAAAAAGCATAAAAAAGTAGTGACAAAGTTATATCCAGAAGAAATGATTACATATCCGCTAGAGGGGTGTAAAGGGATTGGGTATATGTTGCAGAGGTTGAAAGAAGCTGTGAAGGAAGGGGAGGAAATATAGGTGAAGTTTCAGTGATTTTAAACTCTATTTATTTAGGGAGCTTAGGCATCGCCGAAAGGGTGATGCTTTTTTGTTCGTGCCGTCAATTTTAGAAAATGTAGGGTGTATGGGTACAGTTAAGATTGTAAGTGGGAATAGCAATAAGACAAGTTTTGAATAGAATATTAAGAAAGGAGATGTTGATGAATAATGGCTAGATATAGTTTGCACGGAGGACATAATAGTATTGTTCAAGGTGCTAATTTCGGGAATCGGAAAGAACACGTTCTGGATAGGCAAGTTAAAGATGCCGTGGCGGCTAAGTTAAGAGCCTTAGGACACACGGTTTATGACGATACGGACGAGGTAGGAACAACTCAATCACAAAATTTAAATAATATCATTCGTAAAAGCAATTCCCATGCTGTGGATTTAGTTATTTCTTTTCATCTTAATGCAAGCGATGGAAATGGACAGGGTGTTGAGGTTCTGTATTATGATCAGAAAGACTTGGCGGCTAAAATCTCAGCTCAACTAGCAAAAGATATTGGATGGCGTGATCGAGGTGCAAAACAGCGTACAGATTTAGCGGTATTAAATGGGACGAAAGCACCTGCTATTCTTATAGAATTAGGATTTATTGATAATGAATCTGACATGGCAAAATGGAATGTTGATAAAATCGCTAATTCTATTGTGTTTGCTCTTACAGGACAAACTGGAGGAGGTACAGTGGATTTGCTCAAAGTAAAAACTGGCGGTGTAGCATTTAGTAATTTACAAGCTTTGGCTCAAGCGATGGTTGATGCGGGTATTGATGGACAAATTGTCGTTCAGAAAGATGGCATTGGTTATGCTATAACGAATGGCTATCCAGCTGGAAATATCGATAAATTTACAACTTGGTTAGATGCGCGTAAGTGGTACTATGAGTATGTGAGATAAAGTAAAACTTTAATCAGTGGGTTAAAAATACAAGTTGGCTTTTATTATTTTAATGGCTCACGATAATATACTATGTAACCACAAATATGGACAATGTATATAATTAAAACCACCTATCAAAAAGGTGGTTTTAATTATATACTTTAGTTTTTTTGAATAATCATCTTTTAAATCTATAATAATATTCTATTTTTCGATACATAAGTTAAATTTTAAATCATTATCAATGAATACAAAATCTCTACTGCTAATTAAAAAACTGACTTGATTGTTTAAGGGATAAGAGCAAAAAATACAATCTCTGAATATGATAATAAAAAAGGAGATGATGAATAATGGGTTACATTGTAGATATTTCAAAATGGAATGGCAATATTAACTGGGATATCGCAGCCCCACAATTAGATTTCGTAATTGCACGTGTGCAAGATGGTTCAACTTATGTTGATCCTTTATATAATAATTATGTACAAGCAATGAAAGTAAGAAATATTCCGTTTGGTAATTATGCGTTCTGTCGTTTCGTTTCAGTAGAGGATGCACGGATAGAAGCAAGAGACTTTTGGAACCGTGGTGAAAAAAATGCCACAGTTTGGGTAGCTGACGTAGAAGTAAAAACAATGAATGATATGAGAGCGGGTGCACAAGCATTTATTGATGAATTACGTAGATTAGGAGCTAAGAAGGTCGGTTTATATATTGCTCATCATATGTATGCTCCATTTGGAATGGCAAATGTCAATTCTGATTTTGTATGGATTCCTCGTTATGGTGGTAACAAACCGGCGTATCCATGTGATATTTGGCAATACACAGAAACAGGGAATGTAGCTGGTATCGGAAAATGTGATTTAAATGAGCTAATTGGAAATAAACCGTTAGCTTGGTTTATAAATCAAACTGTTGAGCCAATAAAGAAACAAGAAGGGGTTGGAATTATAGTGAATAAATATAACAAAGTAGTTACTTATGAATTTGGTGTAAATTTAATTCCTGACATGATTCAAATGATGGATAAGCTTGGATATACTTCTAAAATAATATCTCCCGGAAATAACCAAGGACTTGTGTATTTCGAGACAGATTATCGTCAAGGGAACGAACTGGACAAAGTAACGGCTTGGTTAGATACGAAAGGAATTAAATTTTTTTATACAAAAGAGTAGTTTGCTAAATAAAAAGCCGTCATGTGACGGCTTTTTATTTTTATGTAATCTTCTAAATCTAGTTATAATATGGAGAAAATAGACTAATAAACAAGCCTTTGTATACTTTCAAACATAGAATATGATGAATTCTATTAAGGAGGAAGCATATCCATGGGGAATACTTGTCATTGTGGGCATTCCCGAAATTGTAATAAATTTTGGGATAATTTAATGTTTGGGAGATGTAGATGTAAACGCAGTGATTTTCACGAATGTTGTTGCAAAGAGAAACCGAAATGTGAGTGTGAAAAATGTCATTGTAAAACGAAACCGAAATGCCATTGTAGAGATGAAGATGAAGGGTATTAATAATAAAAAAGAGTACGATACGTACTCTTTTTTAGGGTGGTTATATTCCATCTTGAACAGATTTCTTTACAATTACCCATGTGTCTTTCTTTTTAACCGTTATAGCTACATTAGTTCCATTAGATTCCTTATAAAAGATATATCCATTGTTTGAGTTTACATATGTTACTGGCTCACCTATGCAATCTCGCGAGCAGGATTTGTTGACCAGTTCAATTAGGGATAGTTCGCTTGGATCGGTTTTACTTGCTTCTATAACAGCATCAAGGTTTGTTTTTCGATAACCTTGCAAGTTTATATGAAAAAGCTGCTCTATTTCTCCTGTAATGCTAGTATTCATTACTTCTACTGAATTCTTTTTTTCTTGAAGAAATCCGTTTTCATAAAGTAATTTTGTATATCCAATCCATGCTATTAATACTAGCATGAAAAACATACCCGTCATTTTAAGCATTCGAAGTCGTTTACTTATAATTGTTTCTGAGTATTTCATTCAGTCTAATCCTCCAATGTTTTTAATTTAAAATATGCTTGGATACATACTTTTAGAAGAGGATGAGAATGAATGAGTTTTCAATAAAAAAGAAAACATCCAGAGCTAGATGCTTTCCTTTTTTGTATGTTTCGCTATCTGTTAGTTACTTGTTTCATCAGCGGTCTTATTTCTTTAACTGGTGGTTTCTTATCATAGGCATCAACGTAAGAAAAGTAGTAGTTTAAGTTTCTTAGAAGACCTTTTCCTATTTTTGCACTTAAGAAAGGAAATACTTGTCCAGTATAATCATCGAGAGATTTACAGTAATATTTTTCATCTAAATATATACTGTATTTACATGTTAGTTCTACTAAAGGATTCCCTTCATCATCAAATACTTCTTTAGAATCAATAATATCTATTAGTGCAAATTTTTCATTTAGGTAAACTTTCTTTTTTTTCTCGTGTTTATTTGTAAGTATAAAAACGAGCCCAATCGCGTTAATCAAACTATTTCCTCCTATAAAAAACGGATATTAATAAAATATATCGATATAAGCTAAATGTAAAGAGGAGAGGTGAAATATCATGGAGAGAAAGTTAAATAAGCCGATTTATGTTTGGGAATCGACTTATTTTATCAAGTATTACTTAGTAGTAATACCTACTCTGATTAACATTTCACTTTATTGAAATACTTGTGGGAATTGTTTTACGATTGCGTTTGTTATCATGTCGGCCATTTCTAATGCTTCTTTTTCAATTTTATCGTAAAGTTGTACTCCTGCTTCATAATCTTTATTTAGGAAGGTAAGTGCTTCTGCTTTCGTTAGTGCTAAATGTTCATAAAACATTTTTCGGAATTCTTCTTTTCCTATATATGGGTTGATGTTATTAAGAAACTCAACGATTTCATCACCATTAGCGTACCATTTTTTCTCTATAGCGGCAGCTGCATTTTGATCACCAGTTTTTGCGGCTTTAACAAGATCTGCTGCAATGACTAAGTGATCCTTAATTAATGCACTATATTTTTTTACTGCATCTTCACCGTAAAATGGTTCAAGTGATAGTCCCATATGTGTTGCGTTTTGTAGAAGGCGTCCAACAGTAACGTTAACATCGGGTAAATTAAATACAATACTTATAATAGCCAATCTCGTCCAAGCGACGTGTTGTTCCCATAAAGAACGCATATACCCTTTTAAAAAATTCTCGTTTTTACTAATTCGGTAGTTACGTACGGATAAATCATAGTTTACATAAGGGTTATGGTAGGGGGAGTAATACGATTGCCAATAAGAATACATAAATAGTAACACTCCTTTGAACATGTATAACTCAAAGTATGATATAGATTTATGTTTAGTTACGTGTCCTAGATTATTTTTAGGGAATTTGAATTGGAGAAATTAGGTGAATGATCTTGTGGTATATATGAATAAATTGAATATAAAGTAAAAGAGGGTCTGCAAGGGAAGTTACAGACCCTCAAAAGGGTATTGCCGAGATGTCGGACTCGACTACGTAATGTTATCATAAAATTCTTTTGAAAAAACCTGGTAAATGTGTCCAAATGAAATTGGGACCTTAATAAAGTCAAAGAGACCTGCTTCCCGCGGCAGGCCCCATTAACTAGATAATGTCGATGAGCAAAAACTCATCTGGAGTACTTTCATAGTAACAAGTAAAATGTGTTTTGTGTATTGAGAAAGAAGAATTGCATAATTATATGTGAACAATTAAAATCCCAACAATTTATGATTATCATTAATTGTTGGGATTTAAATATGGTTATAAAATGGAAAAAAGACTTGGAAGTGAGATTGAGGTGTAGAAGTAAGTAATCATGAAAAAGACCTGCTAATATAAGCAGGTCAACTTAAGGGGTTTATCCAACAGATTATTATATATGGTAACAACTGAATTGTAGTAAGTCTATACATTTAATATTGAGAAAAATTCTGCGAATGATATATTTTTTGCGCATATATTAACATCTAAAAAGTTGAGAAAGAAAATTAAAAAGCTTTTTATAAGAGAATAATGGTTGGTACTTATAGTATGATTCATATTTCCACGCATCATTATTAGAGAATTGGAGTTGTGTTGTTTTCTTTTTTGCCGTGATGGAACTCATATTATGATGTTTCATATAGAAACCTCCTGAATTTATATGTATACGATTAGTAGTATTCAAGAAAGGGAAATAAAATGAATATTTAAATTGAAACTCTTTCTTCATGTTTACTGGATTTACGTTATAAATGTTGTAAAACATATAAAACATGGATGCTAATTCATATTAAATAGGTGGAGAAACATAGAATAACGAAAAAATAATAAGCATCTATTCATCTCTTTCAAGTCGCATAAGTGATTGATATAATAGAAGTAGATGAAAGATAAAGAAAAGCAGGTGACTCTTTTTTGTTTACTAAAGCACAAGAACTTTTAGCGTCCTATTTTGGTTATTCTTCGTTTCGAAGAGGACAAGATGAAACAATTAAAAATGTACTAGATGGGAAAGATACAGTATGTATTATGCCAACGGGTGGCGGTAAGTCGATTTGTTATCAAATTCCGGCATTAGTATTTGAAGGAACGACGTTGGTTATATCGCCTTTAATATCACTTATGAAGGATCAAGTAGATACATTGGTACAGAATGGCATTTCAGCTACATATATTAATAGTTCTATTTCTATTGCCGAAGCAAATCAGCGAATTCAATTAGCGAAACAAGGACATTACAAATTACTTTATGTCGCGCCTGAGCGTCTTGATTCGATGGAGTTTGTTGACCAACTTATCGATATGAAAATCCCTATGATTGCGATTGATGAAGCACACTGTATTTCACAGTGGGGACATGATTTCCGTCCAAGTTATTTACATATACATCGCATATTAGATTATCTTCCAGAAAAACCGCTCGTATTAGCATTAACAGCAACAGCAACACCGCAAGTACGTGAGGACATTTGTAACACACTTGAAATTAATCAAGAAAATACAATTATGACAACGTTTGAGCGTGAGAACTTATCGTTTTCTGTCATTAAAGGGCAAGATCGAAATGCATATTTGGCGGATTATATTCGTCAAAATCAAAAGGAATCTGGGATTATATATGCAGCTACTAGAAAAGTAGTCGATCAGTTATATGAAGATTTAATGAAGGCTGGAGTTTCTGTATCAAAATATCATGCTGGTATGAGTGATAGTGATCGAAATGAGCAACAAGAACTCTTTTTACGAGATGAAGTAAGTGTAATGGTAGCAACATCTGCATTCGGGATGGGTATTGATAAATCGAATATTCGTTACGTAATTCATTATCAGCTTCCAAAAAATATGGAAAGTTACTATCAAGAAGCAGGACGTGCTGGTCGTGACGGATTAGATAGCACATGTATATTGTTATATTCTTCTCAAGATGTACAAGTACAGCGTTTTTTAATTGATCAATCAACTGGAGAATCACGTTTTTCAAATGAACTTGAAAAATTGCAAAATATGACCGATTACTGTCATACAGAACAATGTTTACAATCATTCATTTTGCAATACTTTGGAGAAGAACCGAAAGAAGATTGTGGACGCTGTGGTAATTGTACAGACGATCGCGAGAGCATTGATGTGACAAGGGAATCACAAATGGTTTTATCATGCATGATTAGAACGAACCAACGCTTTGGGAAGCAAATGATAGCGCAAGTATTAACGGGGTCGAAAAATAAGAAAGTTATTGAATTTAATTTTCATACTTTACCAACGTATGGGCTTTTATCGAACCGTAGTGTAAAAGAGGTCAGTGAGTTTATTGAGTTTTTAATTTCAGATGAGTTAATTGCAGTTGAACATGGCACTTATCCGACGTTAAAAGTAACAGAAAAAGGGAAAGAAGTATTACTTGGTAAAGAGAATGTTTTACGAAAAGAACGAGTAGAGACAAGACAAATTGTACAAGACCATCCTTTATTTGAAGTGCTTCGTGAAGTACGTAAAGAAATTGCACAAGGAGAAGGTGTACCTCCGTTCGTTATTTTCTCTGACCAAACATTAAAAGATATGTGCGTGAAAATGCCGCAAAGTGATTCCGAATTGTTGACGGTAAAAGGTATCGGAGAACACAAACTTGTGAAATATGGCTCGCACTTCTTACAAGCAGTTCAGCATTTTATTGAGGAAAATCCAAATTACGCTGAAACGATTAAGACAGAAGTAGTTGCAGAGCGTAAAAAGTCAGGAAAAGCGTCCGCAAATTCTCATTTAGAAACGTATGAAATGTATAAACAAGGTATTGATTTGAATGAGATTGCAAAAGAACGTAACTTATCAAGACAAACAATCGAAAACCATTTAATTCGCTGCTACGAGGATGGAATGGAAGTAGAGTGGCAAAGTTTTGTTCCAGCAGAGTATGAATCTCTTATTGAAACTGCCGTTCAAAATGCTGAGGGTGGTCTGAAATCTATTAAAGAACAGCTTCCGAATGAAGTGAGTTACTTTATGATTCGTGCTTATTTACAAATAAGAAAGTAGAGACATATAAAGGGGATAAGATTTTATGTATCATGTTTTCGTTTATGGCACGTTAAGAAGAGGACAAACGAATGCTCATTATATGTTAGGTGCAACGTGCATTGCAGACAGAGCTTGGACATATGGAAAATTATTTGATACGAATGAAGGATATCCGGCTATGACTTATTCGATTGAAGAAAAGGTGTATGGAGAAGTTTATGTAGTAAATGATGAGATATTGTGTAAGTTAGATGAACTAGAAGAATATACAGGTAATGCGGAGACCGATTTATATGATCGAATCACGCAAACAGTATATGTTGCTGATAGGGAAATAGAAGCATATGTGTATATCGCTCAAGATAAAAAGATGATATTGAAAGTTATTGATTCTGGTGACTGGGTGGAGTATCAAAAAGAAAAATAAAAGTAGCTAAAGAGTAGATAGTGGAATAATCCATTATCTATTTTTTATACTTTCACTTTCAAAATTCTTATTATTTTGATGAATTGTAAATATAGGGAAATCAAAAGGAGGATTTTTCATGGGCATTAGAAATTTAGTTTCTCACCTGTAACAGAAAAATAATTTGCAGGAGGAGAATAATAATGAACGAATTAAATGTAAAAGAATTTTATAAAAAACAATTTGAACTAATAAGCTATGATATAAATAATGAAAATTGGTTACAGGAAGTTGCTAAAGAAGTGCAAGAACAAGTTGGATATCCAATTCAGACGATGTTAGAACTAGGAGCTGGAAATGGCGGATTTGCAAGGGCGATGTCTAATTTGAATGTAAAAATGACTACTGTTGAGCTTGTACCGGAGTTAGCTATGTTTGCAAAAGAACATGCTACTAATGATATTGAGGTTCATTGCGCCGATTTTTATAAAATTAACTTTAAAGAAAAGTTTGATGTTGTTATTTATTTAGACGGATTTGGTGTAGGAACAGATGAGGAACAATTGATTCTATTAAAACGAATTAAAAATTGGATGATGGATGATGGATGTGCACTTATTGATATTTATCAACCGTTATATTGGGAAAAGGCCAATGGACAAGAAATGCCGATAGGTTCTGCAATGCGAAAGTATGAATATGATAGTGAAAATGCAAGAATGCTAGACCATTGGTGGGAAATAGATTCTTCAAATGATATCGTGACACAATCTTTACGCTGCTATGCTGTAGGTGAGATTAGTAATTTATGTGCCGAGGCTCATTTAAGTATAGTTGGGATTTTCCCAGGAGGAGCGCATGATTTTGAAGCTGGGAAATATAAAGAGCGATCCTCTTTAAATGAATGTTTATCATATCGAATAAAAGTAAAAAAGAGTAGGGATTAAATCCTTACTCTTTTTACTTTTATTGTGTGAATAATTGTCGTTTTTGTATACATCAATTTAATATATGTGTAGTTGTGTGATTTAAATGTTGCATATTCTTTTTAAATTAGAAAGATGAAAAGTAAGTTTTTTCGGAAAATTTAAATAGAAACTATTGACTTTATGATTGGATTTTTAATACAATGATACTTCGACTGAAAAATTAGAACGGACAGGAGGGAATCGTCGAAATGAGCAACATATTTGAAGATGAGTTACAAAAAATGAAGGATACTTTGCATACGATGGATGAGCAATTGGATAAGCTTGAAAAAATCCCAGTTTATTATGGAGAAGATTTTAAGGAGCAAATTCTTGAAAGTATGAGAGAGTCTAATAGACAAAATTTACGTATTGGTGTGCAAGAGCCGTACTTTGGAAGGTTAGATTTTCAGGAAGATGGTAAAGAAGCAGCTATGCCGATTTATATTGGAAAAGTAGGGGTTTCGGATATGGACACGATGAAACCAATCATTATTGATTGGAGAGCACCTGTCGCAAGTATGTTTTATTCATTTACCGGTGGAGAAGAATTAGCATTTTATCAATCACCAGATGGGTTAGTAGAAGGTGATGTGTATTTAAAACGAAACATTTCTATTCGAAAAAGAGAACTTGAACGTGTCGTTGATACATATGTAAAAGGAAATGAAGATGTATCACATGCCGATGATTTTCTTCTATATCGATTAGGTGAGAATAAAGATAATAAACTAAAGGATATTGTTTCAACGATTCAATCGGAACAAAATGATATTATTCGTGCGGAAAGAAACTTGCCATTATTAATTCAAGGGGTTGCAGGGAGCGGAAAGACAACAATTGCTTTACATCGCCTTGCTTTTTTGATTTATGAATATCGTGAGCAGCTAGAAGCTGAGAGAATGATCGTATTTGCGCCGAATAGTCTGTTTTTAGACTATATTTCGAGTGTACTTCCTGAATTAGGTGTAGGGAATATTAGTCAAACAACGTTTCCGGATTGGGCATTACGCACGTTAGATGATTCAGTGAAACTAAAGCAGACAGAAGAAAAATTGAAAGAAGCATTTTCAATTAATCGTGATGAAGAAAAGGTTATGCTCGGTAAATTGAAAGGTACACTGGAATTTAAGTTCTTTATTGAAGAGAGAATGATTCAATTTGAAAATGAATTAATACCAACAAGTGATTTTGAGGCATGGGACAAAGCTATTATTCCAGTAGAAGACATAAAAAAATGGATGCAAGTTGAATATAAACATTATCCATTAAAGAAAAGAAGAGAAAGATTAGTCGGCCGAATGAAGCGCTGGATTGAAATTGAACTGAAAAAGTATGGAGAAACAAACGAGAAGAAATTATTAAAAAAAGAAGCGACAAAGAGATTGAACACTTATATGAAGTTTTGGCCGAAAATGAGCCCACTTTCACTATATAGTTCAATATTGAAAAGTAAAGAAATACTCGAAGTATTGCCTGAAGAACTTGTGAAAGAAACTGAAAAGAGTTGTCGTAAAAAAGAAGTGTATGTAGAAGATTTACCAGCTTTAATTTACATACATCACCGCATAACAGGTATTGAAATCGGACAGAAATTCCATCACGTCGTTATTGATGAAGCGCAAGATTTTCCACCATTCCAAGTTTATGTATTAAAAGAAATTACACTAGGTAATTCTTTTACTATATTAGGTGATTTATCTCAAGCAATTTATGATTATCAAGGAATTGAAGATTGGAGTGCTTTTAAAGAAGTATTCCAAGAAACAGGTTATTATGAACTGACGAGAAGTTATCGTTCTACAAAAGAAATTATAGAATTTGCGAACGAAATAATTAAAAATGCAGAGATTCCAGTTGGGCTCGCAACACCAGTTTTTCGCAGTGGTGAAGATGTTAAGGTAATCCATGCAGAAGATCAATTTAATGAGATTATGAAGACGTTAAAACATCTACAAAACGAAGATGTGAAAACCATTGCGGTAATAGGAAGAACAGACGATGAATGCCGCGATATATATGAGAAATTAACAAAAGCAGGATTGGCTGTAAACGTTATTGAAGCAGATCAAAGTAAATATGAAGGTGGTATTTCAGTAGTACCTGTCTATTTAGCGAAAGGTTTAGAATTTGATGCGGTGCTTTTAATTGATGTGGATGAAGAACATTACAAAAACACAAAACATGATGCAAAGTTACTATATGTCGGATGTACGAGATCACTTCATGATTTATGGATTTTCCATAGTGGGGAAGCGTCACCTTTAATTAAAGGATTAAAATAAAGTGAAACTATAATCAGTGGGGAGTTTTACTGCAAGCTAATGTGGGATAAATATAAAAAGAGGATTTTCTAGTACTGTATGAAAATCCTCTTTTTTATATTGAAATGGTAGATGTGTAAAATGACAATAAAGTTATTTAATTTTAAAACCTAAAACAAGTATAACCCCGCTCTAAATTTAGGACGGGGTTAAAACATAGTTATTTAATTTTCGATATAAGATACTTCACTGTACTTAAAAATATAACAATAAAGTCGTTTGAAAATCTAAGTTTTATTCAACAATATCGCCCATTGTTGAATAATGTTCAATTTTAAACGAATAAAGCCATTAATATTAAATTTTGATAGCTATCATCCAATTTTACACCCTTTGCTTTTCTACCCTCTTCAAAGAAGCCTAGATTCTTATATAACTGGATTGCACCTAGATTATCTTCCATTACCTCAAGACAAACTTTTTCAATCTTACTGTTATTTTTAGCCCAATTGATTAACGTTTCTAGAAGAGCTCTTCCAATACCATAATTTCGATATTCAGGTAGTATGGTCATCGCGAAAGCCCCTTGATGACTAATTTTTTCTTTGTTTCCGTTCTTAAAATCTATTGCACCGACTAACTTACCATCAACTTCAGCAATAAACTGTACATAATTTGGATTTTCATGATAAGCTTTTAACGTTTTTTGAATAGCATCGATACGCACCTTTTTTACATCCTCAACCGTACTTAGCGTGTATGGAGCGTTTATTAAAGCTTTTGAAGCAGAATCTAGTATTCTTTCTGCATCCTGTTCTTTAGCTTCTCTAATTATTACTGTTTTTCCATCCTTAGATTTATAAGTAAAAACATTAGTTGATAAGATACTACACACACCCTTTCGGAATATAATTAATTAAAATTTTTAACTGTTTCGCGATTCTTAAGTAAGAAAAAGTCGTATCACCTTTTTCTGCATTCGCTCTGCTTCAACTTAATAACGATTATTTCAAATGTTTCTAATTTTTACAATAATTTATTCCGTTATATAACCCGATTTTTGAATAACATGACTGGCGTTTTTTAAACAAATTCATTATCTCTGTACAAGATGAATTAACGACTTGAGCTGTTGTATAAATAATATACAATGACCTTTTCTAATTCCTTAGTTTGTCCTTTTTCCCGTATACGAACGGCATCTACTGGAATTTGTGTATGTTTTAACCAATCTAGAATAAGGTGTAGTTGTACTTGTATTTGACCAATGTGTAGCTTCTTTATGTTCTTATTCTGAATTCTATTAATTAATTGCAGCATATAGGGAAGTTTTTCTATACATTCGCTTAAATCTCCGCAATAACCTGAAGGGAATTCATTTGTACCAAATTCTAAAGTATTGATGTAATTAGAAACTAGGTATATCATGGCTTTTTGTTCGGTATAACCACCTAATTCAATCGCTTTTCGAAGGGATTTTTCTAAATCGTCTTCTTTATTGCTAGAGTCCATATAAATTCCTATCCATCTAAAAGGTCTTGAATCAATCGGATTGTTTTCTGTCCATCTATATAGAATATCAATTAGAAAACTATTTAGTGAGAAAGTTAAGACCTCATCTTTTTCGTTTAATGCATCTAAAATAGTAAACAGCGAAATGGCAAACTCTTCTTGATCTTTTGATTCCCATTTCTTTGCATTTGAAATAAATGTCTCTAAATGTTTATAAGCTAATTTTCGAAGTCCCGCTTCGCGATGCTGAC
The DNA here is from genome assembly GCF_002558005.1 of Bacillus sp. AFS012607. NCBI lineage: Bacteria > Bacillati > Bacillota > Bacilli > Caryophanales > Bacillaceae > Bacillus > Bacillus sp. AFS012607. Next base: position 97,236 of record NZ_NTVM01000007.1, on the reverse strand, counting down.
AGTAACAAATAAAATCATGCCAATGTTCATTTGTATTCATATTTATAATAATGGTTTGTAATGCAGTGTGAGGTTTATGTATTATAAGTCCCCCAATCTATTAAGAACGTGTTGAAAATTTAGTGTTATTATATCATTACATAAATTAAAAAGGGAGAGTTACTATGATTACAAAAGTAATTACGAAAAGTAATTGGGAAATCGCAAAAATAATTGGAGAAATTAATGAAGATTCACTTATAGAAGAGGGATTTATTCATTGTTCATTAGTAGATCAAGCTTTAAAAGTTGCAGAAAAATATTTCAAGCATGAAGAAGATGTTTTATTACTTACAATTGATCCAGCCCTATTAAAAGCAGAAGTAAAATATGAACTTGCTTCTAACGGTCAAGAATATCCGCATGTTTACGGAGTAATTAATGTTGAGGCGATTGTAGAGGTTGTTCCATTGCATAAAGAAAACGGAGAGTTTATCCCGCATTAACAGACAGCTCGATTGGTGAGGGCTGATAATCAGTGGGGAATGAACCAAACCCCCACTGATTAAAAAAGATAAGTATGTTATATATGTTAGTGAGAAAAGCGCAAATCATATAGTTAGTGTGTTTTATTATCCGTTTTTTGGTAAAAAATATTGTTTTTATCACACTAATACTGTACGATACATAGTATAAAACATATACTGTATGACATATAGTAATGGGAAAGAGGTGAGTGAATGGATGCTTTATTAAATTCGTTAATTACTGAACTAAGAAGAGGAACATTAACATTAGCGGTTTTAAGCCAGTTAAGAACACCGCAGTATGGGTATTCACTTGTCCAATTATTGGAGAAATCAGGGATCACAATCGATCAAAGTACTTTATATCCACTACTTCGCCGATTAGAAAAGCAAGAGCTAGTGACGAGTAGTTGGGATAAAACGGAGAGTAGACCGCGTAAGTATTACGTTTTAAGTGAATACGGATTAGAGATATTTTTGCAGTTAAAAAAGGAATGGATAAAGGATTCGAAGGAACTTTATAACTTATTAAAGGAGGACAAGAATGAATTTAATTGATATTTATGTCGAGGAAGTAGCGAAGAGATTACCTGAAAAAAATCGTGAAGATATTATTCTTGAACTACGGTCAACAATCGAGGATATGTTACCGGATGATTATAATGAAGATGATGAAAAAAGAGTTCTTGAAAAATTGGGAAGTCCAGTTGCATTAGCTAATGGGTACTTGGATAGACCAATGCATTTAATTGGACCACGTTATTTTGATGTATATATGACATTATTAAAAATGATCTTACCAATCGCAGTTGTAATTGCGCTTATTTCAATGGTTGCAGAAAATTTTATTAGTTATAGTGGTGATCAGGCTGTATTAAATGTTATTTTAAAATTGATAGGTGAAGGCATTGGAAGAACGTTTGAAGTAGGTTTCCAAGTATTTTTCTGGCTGACAGTTGTGTTTGCTGTTATAGAAAGAACGGATAAAGAAAAGGACCCACAACCATTAACAACAAGTTTAAAAAAATGGACGCCGGATGATTTGAAAAATATTGCGTATATCCCGAAGAAAAAGGCGATCTCAAAGTTTGAAGTGTTTGGAGGTCTAATGTGGACGGCAATATGGGCTACACTTTACTTCTATGCGAATCATCTCGTTGGCGTATACAATGGTACGGAAAATGGACTGAAGTTTGTCTCGCCAACTTTTAATCAAGATGTTTTACTGCAGTACTGGCCAATTGTTGTAATTATGATCGTTTTTGAAATAGGTATATCCCTTTATAAATTAGTGCAAGGAAAATGGACGCAAAGATTGGCGATTGGAAATGCTATTCTTCAAGTAGCTGGGACGATAGTATTCATTGTAATTGTAGTAAATCCACATTTATTTAACACAGGATTTATTACGTATTTGGCAAATGCATTTACTATTTCCACAGAGGAGTTTAAAACGTGGCTCATTGGGGGAGGAATTTTCTTCTATACGTTATCTGCTGCAATAAATATATTTGATGGTTTCCGAAAAGCTAGTATTCGTACGTAGATAAAAATCGGAAATTTCGGTAAAATAAAACTATTAAAAAGATAGTGAAATAAGATGAACATGATGAAAGGAAGAAAACAATGATAAGGGAAGCAACGAAAAGAGATTTAGCATACATTTTAGATATTTATAACGATGCGATACTTTATACAACAGCTGTATATGCGTATAAACCTGTAACCCTTGAAAATAGAATAGATTGGTATGAACAAAAAAAGGCCGAAGGGTATCCAATTTTCATATACGAATTAGATAATAAAGTAGTAGGATTTGCGACATTCGGCCCATTTAGAGCGTGGCCTGCTTATAAATATTCAGTTGAACATTCTGTGTATGTAGATAAGACATATAGAAAAAATGGCATTGGGTCTTTATTCATGAAAGAATTAATTAAAATTGCGAAGGAACGAGAGTATATGACCTTAATTGCTGGAATTGATGCAGAGAATGAGAAAAGTATTGCCTTGCATCAAAACTATGGATTTGTTCATGCAGGGACAATAAAAAAAGCTGGTTATAAGTTTAATAAATGGCTAGATTTAGCTTTTTATCAGCTGGAGCTTAACGGTCCTGAAAATCTTATAGAAGAATAAATATTTTTCGGTAGCAAGAAAAAATTCATGCTACCTTTTTCTTATTTTAATAGCTGATGAAAAGGTTTTTTATATTCAATATTGAATTATTAGAAGTTAATATAACGATATGAAAAGAGGGATGGAAATGGAAACTGTCATAAATAAAATAAAAGAGGTACAATCTAATTATGTGGGAATGGAAATTTATTCTACAAAAAACAATCGTATAGTTGCTTCATATAATAGTGAATTAAATATTCCGTTAGCATCAGCAGCAAAATTAGTTATTGGATTTGTAGTAGCACAAATGGTGAAGGAAAATAAACATAATTGGAATGATATACTTCATCACATTAAATTTAATCCGCATGAAGATAGTACGCAGTTATATCCGCATTTACAAGGAAGAACTTCTTTAACACTTAGTCAAGCGGTCGAGGTAATGATAGCTTGTCATGATAGCTACGTTGCACAGTCAGTTGTAATGCACTGTGGTGGATGGGATGCTGTGAAAATGTATGTACAAACGTACTTTTCAAAAATTCATATACAAGAGAATGCTAGAGATGAGAAAAATATTGGAGACTTAAATGAAGTTCTTGCCCTTTTGATACAAACCTTTCAAGGTTATAAATCAGAACCAGAATTATGGGAGCCAATTATTAGTGGCATGGTAAGACAACAAGGAGAGTATGAAGAAATCCCATATTATCATTTAGCTCATATGACAGGTGGATTGCTCACAGCTACAATAAATATTGGTATAATAGGAATGTTTAACGAATTTCCGCTTCTTTATGTGATTGGGGGAAAAGATTTACCGAATCGACGTGAAAATAAAGAGGTAGATGAAGCTTTTGCAGTAGTTTTAAAGTACATATACAAAGAATATAGTGAAAACATGCTAGGAGTGAGCGGTTGAAAAGAAACTTAAAGACTTCAACAATCATTATTTTAATTTTAACGATTATTGCTCTTGAAGTTGGAATCGCACTATATAATCACAATTTGTCATTAGATACAATTTACTTTGCAGCAATCCTTATTTGTATTGTATTGCTTTTTGGTACACGTGTTTCTGAAGAGAAAGAAAGTAAATCGAAACGAGGGCGAAGAAAAACAGCTCTTATATTTTGGCCATCTATTTTATTGTCTATCACTTGTTTCGCAGTTATAAGTTACATAAGGATAGGCTATGTCTCTGTACCAGGGATAATTGGCTTTTCATGCTTTGTTACATATGGTGGATTCGTATGTATTAGTATTTTAAAGAGAAAAAATAAAATGTAGCTTACTGAGCTGAAAGGAAGCAATATATATGAAACATATAAAGAACGGTACACGCACTGAAGGAGAATATATTAAAAATAAAGTTATTCAATATAATATGTCCATCTTAACAGATGAGGCAAGACAGACGATGGAAGAAGTAAGCCTCGTAGTAAAAAATGAAGAAGGAAAAATTTTTGGTGGCGTAACAGGTACGATGTATTTTTATCACCTTCATATCGACTTTTTATGGGTTGATGAATCAGTTCGTCATGACGGTTATGGTAGCCAACTTTTACATGAAATTGAAGGTATTGCGAAGGAAAAAGGGTGTAGATTAATATTGCTAGATTCATTTAGTTTCCAAGCACCAGAATTTTATAAAAAGCACGGTTACAGGGAGTATGGTGTCGTTGAAGATCACCCGAAAGGTCATAGTCAGCACTTTTTTGAAAAGAGATTATAAAGTGAAACTTTAATCAGTGGGGGTTTTACGGGTAGCCGGATCCCACCAAACTTCTTTGCTTTTGCTGAATTTTGAGGTGGGGTCTTACTGCACGGCAAATAGCGGGATAATAATATTATGTATACTGGTTGATGGGAGAAAGCATATGTACACGTATAAATTGCAACAAGAACAACCAGTCTGTGCAGAAAAAATAAAAAACTTTATGATTCTGTCGGTTGGTGGCCAGAAAGAAAAGAAGTCGATATTGAAATAATGTTAAAGAATAGTATAGCAATTGGAGTATGGGAAGAAAATGAATTAATTGGATTTGCTAGAGTCGTTTCTGATGGTGTTTTTCGAGCATACATTGAAGATGTTGTCATACATGAGAGTGTAAGAAATAAAGGTATTGGAGAGAAGATGCTTACAATATTACTTCGAGAAATATCTCATATTGATATTGTTAGTCTATTTTGCGGAGAGAAGCTAATAAAGTTTTATGGTGAGCAACAATTTCAAGCAACGAAGCAAATTGTGATGCATCGTAATCAAACAGGGAAAGAATAAGAGGTGCCAATTAAAATGAATGCAACAAGAGCGTACTGTTTATCGAAAAGAAAAGCGACAGAAGATTCTCCAGATGGTTGGAGTGCAACATGTATGAGGCTTAATAATAAAATATTTGCGATAGTAAATCATGAAGAAGGTGAAAAAGCTGCGATTACATTGAAGTGTGATCCAGAAGTCGCATTAAGAATAAGAGAAGATTATCCAGAAACAATTATTCCAGGGTATCATATGAATAAAAAACATTGGAATACCGTTTATATTCGTAAGGGTATAGAACAGGAGCAAATAAATAAAATGATTGATTGGTCGTATGATTTAGTACTACAATCATTTTCAAAGAAAAAGCAGCAGGAGTTAATGAATTAATATGTATTAGGAGTGTGTGTAATGAAAGATTCGATTAAAGATACGTATGATAAATTAGCGAGTACATATAAAGAAAATCTAGATTTCGCAAATCCATATAACAGTTATTATGAAAGACCGGCGATGATGGAGCTTATTCCAAAGGAACTAGAAGGAAAAAAGATACTAGATGCTGGATGTGCAGCTGGATGGTATACTTCTCAATTCATAGGAAGAAGAGCAAATGTTACAGCAATTGATATAAGTCCTGAAATGGTAAAAGCAGCAAAAGAAAATATAGGAGAAGAAGCAACGTTCCTTTGTCATGATCTGCAAGAAACATTGCCATTTGAAGATAGTACGTATGATGTGATTGTAAGTTCGTTAACTCTTCATTACTTAGAAAATTGGAATCAAGTATTTCAAGAATTTCGTCGTGTACTGAAGCCAGGTGGAGAACTTATTTATTCTATTCATCATCCTTTTATGGATTTCACAAAGTTTCCATGTGAAAATTATTTTGAAAAACAGTTATTAATAGATACTTGGGTTAAACCGAATATTACTATTGAAGTCAAGTTTTTCAGAAGGTCACTACAAGACATAATAAATGAAACTACAAATTATTTTGTATTAGAAGAGATAGTGGAACCGAAGGCAGTTGAAAAGATGAAAGAAGTAGACGAAAAATCATATTATTATCTAAATATGAATCCACATTTTCTTATCATAAAAGCAACTAATAAATAGCTAGTAAAATAACTTTATTTTACTAGCTATTTACAGTTATACATTATATATTAGGAGACTTTAAAATGAATACGAAACGAAATAGAGTATTATATGCACTATTTACTATAGTTGTTATTATTTTAGGTCTTAGCTCAAGGAAGTTTTCTTTTGCACTACCACATCTATTAAATGATTACTTAGGCGATGCTTTATGGGCATTAATGATTTTCACTGGCTTTGGATTTTTGTTTCTTAAAACAGAGACGAAGAAGTTGTCTTTTATTAGTTTAATGTTTTGCTACGGGATTGAAGTGAGCCAATTGTATCATGCTGAATGGATAGATAGCATGCGTGCAACGACTTTGGGTGGACTCGTGTTGGGATACGGTTTTTTTTGGAGTGATTTAGTGGCTTATACAATTGGTGTTGGAGTGGGAATACTGTGTGAGGTTATTTTTCGGAAGAAATAAGAATTGTAAAAGGAGTATTTGTAAATGGAACAAGCACTGGAAATTGCAAAGTTTTGGTTTCAAAATGAACATGTCACAGCTACTGTAATGCAACCAAAAGTAGCGAAGGTTATATGCAAGAATAAAGAGTATATTTTAAAGAGAACGGGATCGATAGACCAACTTCTAGTTGAATTCGATGTTTTGGATCAACTGTATGAAAAGGGAATTAAAGTACAGAGAGTAGTAAAGACAGAAAATGATGAACAATATGTATTATATAAAGAAAAATATTATTGCTTATATGAGTATGTTGCCGGAAGTGTTTTAGAAATAAAAGATACGGATAAGCTGGAAAGGCTAGCAAGTACAATTGGAGAAGAAATAGCTAATCTGCACAAAGCATTACATTCGGTGAATAGTGATCATGAGTTAATAAAAAGAAATTTATATAAGACGGTATTTGAATGGGCTATACCAATTTTAGAAAAGAATGAGTATGTTCATCGAGAGGTAATTCAAAAGATGGAGCGAATGCACACAGATTTCAAGGAAACGGTCCATCCATTACCGAGACAAATTATTCATCGTGATATGCATCTATCAAATGTAATCTTTAAAGATGATAAACTGGAAGGGTTTATAGATTTCGATATTTTAGAAAATAATGTAAAAATATTTGATATATGTTATTGCTGTACAAGTGTATTAAGCGAGCTATTTAGTGATGAAAGATTAAGAGGAAAATGGTTACATATCGTTAGCAAAGTCTTTGAAGGTTATTATAAACAAAATGATTTAACGAAAGAAGAACTAAAAGCTATTTGGTATGTTATGCTTTCAATTCAAATTATCTTTATTGCTTATTTTGTCCAGTTACCAGATTTATTAAAGTTAAATGAAGAAATGTTCTTCTGGATTTTTGCTAATAAGGAAGATATTGAAGAAGTTATAGAAGGTATCGTAAAGGTATGAAAAAAATAATATTAATTGGTTCTGGTGGTTCAGGAAAATCTACACTAGCAAGACAGTTAGGAAATAAATTAAATATTAAGGTGCATCATCTTGATGTATTATTTTGGAAACCGAATTGGGAAGGTGTTCCGAGAGAAGAACAAATAACAGTTCAAAATAACTTAATTAAAGATGAGAAGTGGATTATTTATGGGAATTATGGCGGGACGATGGGTATCAGACTGAATGCAGCTGATACAATTATTTTCCTTGATATTCATAGAACAATTTGTATTTATCGTGCTTTTAAAAGAATTGTAAAATACCGAAATAAAACAAGACCAGATATGGGCGCGGGATGTGAAGAAAGATTTGATTTGCAATTTTTTAAATGGATATGGGAATATCCTAATGCTAAACGACCTACAATTTTAAAAGAGTTAGAGCAATTGCCCGAAGAGAAAAAGGTTATTGTTTTAAAATCTCCAAATGAGGTTCGGAAATTTTTAGAGCACATATAATAATAGAATGTAACACAAAAATTCTTTGTGGATCTTACCGATTAGTTTAATAAAACTAATCGTTTTTTATTATGAAAAATTTAACGCTTTTTGAAAATTGTATTTTGTAATGAGTATATGACTATAAGTTCATATAAAATGAACGTTTGGAGGAATAGAAAATGACTAACGATTTAATTCAACTAATCGATTCATTAATGGTCAATATTCCAGCTGGAGAGGTAGTATTAAGAAATGATCGAATAAAAAAAGAATGGCTAGTACAAATTCAACCATTTCTTCTTGCAAAGTATGCTGTAACAATGGAACTATATGATGCTATTACAAATAGTACATTAAATAATTTTGAAAAAAATCATAAACCAGTTGTAAATATTTCATGGAACGATGCCATTGCGTTTTGTAATGTACTTTCAAAAATAGCGGGATTAAAAGAATATTATTCTATTAGTGATGTTGGTCAAATTGTGAAATGTAATTTAGATTCGAATGGCTACCGATTACCATCTGAGGCAGAGTGGCAATATGCATGTAAAGCAAGTACAACCGGATATACATACGGGAAACTTCTTGATATAGCGTGGTATAATGAAAATTCAAATGGACAAATTCATGACGTTGGCCAAAAGGAACCGAATGCATGGGGACTTTATGATATGCTAGGGAACGTTTGGGAATGGTGCTATGATTTGTATGATGAAAAAGTATACGGATCATACCGCATTTTTCGTGGAGGTAGTTGGGCGGAGGCAGCGAGAGGTTGCGGCGCTACTTGTCGTCGCCGAAGCCATCCCACATTTCATATAGAAGATCTCGGTTTTAGACTTGCTAGGTCAATTTAGCAGGAATATGATACGAACAACAAAGAAAAGAGTATGGAGAGAATCCATACTCTTGCTAACATAGAAATGATTTAACGTAAGGAGTGTTTATAATGGCGCGTGTTTTATGTATTAACGCTGGATCAGAAGGACATATAAATCCAACTTTACCGGTTGTAGAAGAATTGATTTCTCGCGGTGAAGAGGTCGTTTATTTCTCAATAGAAGCTTTCAGGGAGCGGATTGAAAAGACAGGTGCTACTGTACGAACGATTGATGATCAAAAATTTATAAAAGCGTTTCTATCTGGAGGCAGAAATTATTTACAGGAAAGAATAAACGGTCTTCTACATACAGCGGATATTGTTATACCTAGTGTTCTAGAACAAATTGAAGGTGAACATTTTGATTACATAATTCATGATTCTATGTTTGGCTGTGGGCACTTAATTGCTCAAATTCTTAAACTGCCATCCATAAATTCATGTACATCTTTTGCGCAGGATGAAAAATCTTTTGAACAAATGTTAGGTCATCTGTCAAAAAATATTCCAGTAGAAATTCATGATAAAATACAGAATGATTTTCAAAACTTAACGAAGGGAATTGCTGAAAAATATGGTGTTGAAATAAAATCACAGTATGAAGTTTTCTGTAATCCTGCACCCCTTACTATTGTGTATACAATTAAGGAGTTCCAGCCTTTTGGTGATACGTTTGATGAAACATATAAATTTGTAGGACCATCTATCTCTGCACACGTGAAAAACAGAGACGTTGATTTTACTTCAATTGAAGAAAAAAGTCCGATTTATATTTCATTAGGTACTGTTTTTAATGAAGCGATTGACTTTTATAAACTGTGTATGAAGGCCTTTGAGAATAGTGAGCATACAATTGTTATGTCTATTGGTAATAAAACGAAAATAAGTAATCTAGGCGAAATTCCTAAAAACTTCATTGTGAAACACTATGTGCCTCAAACCGAACTGCTTACTTATACGAAACTATTTATTACACACGGCGGGATGAACAGTACGCATGAAGGACTATATAACGGGGTTCTGCTCGTTGTAATACCGCAAAGTGCAGATCAGCCAGCAATCGCAAAGCAAGTGGAGAGTCTTGGAGCAGGAGTTCAATTACATATGAATGAATTAACCGTGGAGAAATTGCGTGAAAGTGTGGAGTTAATTTTAAATAACCCTTCATATAAAGAGGCTGCTTTGAATTTGAAGGAATCATTCCGAACATCGGGTGGATATAAGGAAGCTGTTGATGAAATTTTTACATTTGTAGGTCAGTAATAAATATAAAGTTATACATGAAAAAAGTGTCTATATTAAATGATATAGACACTTTTCTGTTGTAAGAAGAGAAGAATTGTTTAAATGGAAAAAATGAAAATACTAAATGTGAATTTTGAGAACTAAGTCTACAATTTCTGCTGCACACTTTTATTTTATCCCGTATTAACCGACCGTAAAACCCCAACTAATTAAAGTTTTACTTTATGATTTCAGGATGTGGTTTTATATGTTAGTAATAATTTCACTGTTTCTGCACAACTTCTGCACATGCTTAGGCGAGTTCTATGTCATGATATATTCATAAAGTGAAATATTTCACAAGGAAAAAATATATTTTCACTGCGGTGTATGCATAATTAATACATACATCGGTACAAGTTTGTCTCTTGTTATTCTTTTACATCAAAGCCCACATTCCACTACAAAGTATAACAAGAAGGAGACATGAACATGAATAATCGATTTTTAAAACAACTACAAAACATGAAAATGAACAAAAAAAGTTTAGGAGCTGTAGCATTAACAGCTGGAATTATTAGTACGACACTTATTCCTCAAAATGCTTATGCGCACGGTTTTGTTGAAAAGCCCGGTAGCCGATCCGCTTTATGTAGTCCAACTTATGGTGCGCTAAATGTAAACTGCGGAAGTGTTATGTATGAACCACAAAGTTTAGAAGCTCCAAAAGGGTTCCCACAAGGTGGTCCAGTAGATGGACAAATTGCTTCAGCAGGCGGAAAATTTGGTGGTATTTTAGATCAACAAACAGCAAATCGTTGGTTTAAAAATACAATCACTGGTGGGGAAAATACATTTACTTGGAAGTATACTGCGCCTCACTTAACGAGTAAGTGGCATTACTATATTACTAAAAAAGGATGGAATCCAAATAAAGCGCTAACAAGAGCAGATTTTGAACCAATTGGAACTGTGCAACACGATGGTTCTGCAGCTTCAAATAATTTAACTCATAAAATTAATGTACCTACTGATCGTAGTGGATATCATGTGATTTTAGCAGTATGGGATGTAGCTGATACAGCAAATGCATTCTATAATGTAATTGATGTTAATCTTATTAATGATGTGAAACCAGACATAGAAGCGCCAAGTATTCCAAATGGACTTCAGACGAAAAAAGTAACAGCGAATAGTGTAGAACTAACATGGAACTCTTCTACGGATAATGTAGGGGTAAAAGGATATCAAATCTTCCGTAACGGAGAGATGATCGATACAATACTAGGCACTCATTTTATTGATAAGAAATTACAACCAAGCACAGAATACTCTTATACTGTAAAAGCAATTGACGCAGCTGGAAATGTATCGAAAGAAAGTACAGCGCTTACAGTAAAAACAACAGTTGCGACTCCTGATACAGAAGCACCAACACAACCAAAAGGATTACATAGTATGGGAACGACAGCATCAAGTGTGGATTTAATGTGGAGTCCATCTGACGATAACATTGGTGTAGACCATTATGATATTTATAGAGAAATAGAAGGATTAATGAAAAAGATTGCAACATCCAATACAACTTCTTATATGGATAAAAATCTGCTTGCTAATACTACTTATAAATATGTAGTGAAAGCTGTTGATGTAGCTGGAAATGAATCCGTACAGAGTGATATATTCACAATTACTACAAAAGCTGAAAGCGCTTCATATGAAGCGTGGGATGCAAAAAAAGCATATAAAAAGGGAGATAGAGTTCTACACGAAGGAAAAGTATATGAAGCAGTCCAGAGTTATCAAGGAAATGGTGATCCAAACTGGATTTATGCATTATCATTATGGAAAACAGTGTAAGCTTTACCTAGGCATGAACTAAGAGATGATGGGCTTTGATGCAAAAGGGAATCTTGAGAATTCGCTTTTCTATTTATAAAAAAGACGACGTATTCAGCGTCGTCTTTTTTTCTAAATTTTACTTCCCTTCATTCAATGATGATAAGTCCCGTAATTAATTAAACTAAAGTGTTATTTTAATAAAATAGCGGGAAAAGGAGAGATTTATAGAAAAATCGTTGTGTATGATTCTAAAATGTTTTTGAAAATGTATGGAGTGAAATAAAAAGAACCCTTTGTAAAACGGGTTCTTTTGGTGCGTTAATCTATTAATTACAATCTTGATGATATTCATCACATGAATCTTTATTATCGTTACAGCAAATACAAAATGTTTTTTGCACAAATAAACTAACTATACTAGTAGGGCCTTCCTGTTTCGTAAAAGTAAGACTTTGAAAATCTTCAACTTGAAATATTTTTGTTTGAACAGGTTGTAATGTTGTAGTAATTGGGCGGCTAGATTTTCTTGTTAGAATAGTTACTTGAACGGGTGCACTCATCCCGACAACGAATAACTGAATTAATGTTTTATTATGATTGTTTGTGAAATCCTCAAATACAGTTTGTGGAGCGGTGGTTTCAAGGAAAACAGATAAAGGTATATTTCCATTTGCATTTTCTTCAGAACCAGTTATCGTATGAGTTTCAATAAAACAGTTATTTTTTTGATCGTTCGAATACGATTGGTTTTTATAATATTTTTTACCATCTTTATAAAAATAATTAGCCATAATTATTTTGCTCTCCTTTCTTTGGAATATCAATATATAGTATTAATTAAAAGGAAAGAGTGCTTGTACTAAAGAATAATATCCGCTCTTGAAAATAATTGAAAAAACAATTTGATATGCATACTATTTGAGAATGTTGTAGTTTCTAACTAAAAATAAGCACACATTAAAGTGTGCTCTAGATAAGAAAGGTAAGAATCTTATGAATGGAGAATCTCCATTCAATAACATATGCTTGTCAAATTTTAAGGTGAAAACTTTTTAACAAGAAAGTTATTCAGAAAATTTTCCTGTGATGATAAAATTATATTTTTGATTTTAAATGTTTGGAATTATGGATGTCGAGATGGATTTTTAAAAAAATTATAGAAATTTAATTTTACTATAAATAAAGGAGCAGTTAGCCAAGTTTAACTAATCGATATATAGATATTATATTGAGTTATGTATTGTATTCGAGGAGGAATAAAGAATGTGTACGTATTGGGAAACGTATTTAGAGAATTCTCCGAGAAGCAAGAAAAAAATAAATGAGCCGTTAGCAAAAGCTAACGGCAAACAGGGATGTCACACTAGATGTATTTATAATATTAAAGAAATATTGATTTTTATTCAAATGGAGAGAAGTAGGCTATTAACATGGAGATGCATAAATTCATATCCTGTAAGTAGTAAATTAATGACGGGATAGATTGAAAATGGATGATCCGATTAAGGAGATAGTTGGTGCTTGGTTTGTTGCAGTAGGGACAATTATTGCTGCGGTTGGTAGTACACCTTTTAAAAAATTGAATGACGAATTAAGAAGAGATTTAAACGTATGGGGGAATGTATTACAGGCAACAGGGAACGGCCTAGAAGCTGATGGACAAGGGGAAATATCTCTTGAAAAAATCGGTAATGAAATCCAATCAATTGGTAATGTAACGGTTTTAACAGGACTCATTATAGAATTTGAAGATAATACACAAAAAAAAGTAGTGATTGCAGGGAATTGGATTCAAGCATTAGGTGGTATTACATCAATAGGTGGTGAATTAGAGGATAGTTCCGACATAGATGAATCGTATAACATTGTTGGGAATGTGTTACAAGCGACTGGAAATTCATTACAGGCAATAGGTGGAATAGATGAATTGAAAGCTAGTCGGGATAAAGTGGAAGAAATTTCGGAAGGAAATGAGGAGGATGGACAGATTATAGTGATTACGGGGAGCTGGATTCAAGCGGTTGGTTCAGTAGTTTCATTAATCGGTCAAATAAGAGAAGAAAGACAAGAGATTTTAGACAACAATTCATAGTGAGTTTAATAAAATATTCTTTTTAAAGTGAAAGCAAACAGAATATAGTGCGAATAGAAAACTAGAGAATGCCAATTTCATTAAGGGTGTTTTAAGACTATGTATGCTAGGTTCTTTGCTTTCAAGTTAAAAGTTCTTTCATTGGAATATTCACTAAAGAGACTTTCAAGTGAATAAGATACAGAGAGGTGACTATATGAATAAACAATATAGTCACCTTTCTATTATGATAACATTTTCGTCATAAGTATATGTGGAATGCTATCTTCCATGAATATATCAGAAGAAGTTTGATAGCCTAATTTTTTATAAAATCCTTCAGCTTGTGTTTGACCGTGTAGCTTCACTTTTGTAACTTGTTCGTTACGAGCAATTTCTTCTAACGTTTGAATGATAACTTTACCTAATCCGTATGTACGATAATCTTTTAAAATACAAATACGTTCTAATTTTCCGACACCATCAACAAATCGTATACGCCCTGTGCCTACAGGAAACTCATGATAATAAACTAAAATATGTTTACATTGCTCTCCGATTTCATCGAATATATCGAATTCATCTGCAAGAGGGACACCTTGTTCTTTTACAAATACTTCTTTTCGAATGTGAAAGGCAGTTTCTAAATCAGTAAGTTCTGTTATAAGTTTGGATTGCAAAATGTTCAGTCCTTTCTAGTGTAATCAGCTTGTGTTTTCATAGTATATCATAATAAAGTGCTATTAAGAGAAGATGAACATACTAAAAAGCCAACTTTAAAAAGTCAGCTTTTATTACAATTCCTTTATCCCATTTTTAGTGCAGATAATTGCTTTACTCGTCATACTTATAAACAATCCTGTTTCAACTACACCAGTAATCATTTTTAATTGGGTGTGTAAATGGGCAGGATTAGAAATATGATTAGAGAATATACAATCGATAATCATGTTATTGTTATCGGTTATATAGGTTTCATTATTTTTCAAACGTAATGTTGTTTGACACCCTAAAGACTGAATTTTATTTTCGGTTTGTTTCCATGAAAAAGGGATGATTTCAACAGGTAATGGAAAATTACCTAAATGTGTTACAAGTTTCGATTCATCAGCAATGATAATTAGTTCTTTAGAGGAAGAGGCAACGATTTTTTCACGAAGTAATGCACCACCACCGCCTTTTATAAGTTGTAAATTTGAATCGATTTCATCCGCTCCATCAATTGTAAGATCAAGACTTTGTACGTCGTTTAACGAAATTAGGGGGATATTTAGTTGCTGTGCTAATGCTTCAGTTTCCTTTGATGTCGGTACAGCTTGAAATGATAATCCTTCTTTTACATACTCACCTAATTTTTGTATTGTCCAATATACAGTAGAACCTGTACCAAGCCCAATCTTCATGCCATCATTTACAAAGTTAGCAGCATATTCGCCAGCGAGTTGTTTTAAATTCATCGCTTTACTCCGCCGGACGTGGCCCAGCATCAAGACTTGAATTTTCAACTGTAAGTACCGGACGAACGACTATATCTTTATGTACACGCATTTGACAAGATAATCGTAAATGATCTTCAATCCCTTTTTCCGTCATTGCATGTTTCTCATTCGCACTCGCTTCACAGAAATCACCTGCTAGTATTTCTACTCTACAAGTCGTGCAACGTGCATTCCCGCCGCAACGATGGAGAATGTTGACACCGCTATCTTCAATTGCTAATACTAACTTTGTTCCTTCTTTCACATCAAAAGTTCCCGCACCTTCAATTGTTAATTTTGGCAAATTTGTTCCTCCTCACGTAAAATTGTACATAACATATTTATGACCGCGAATTCTTGAACATAAACATTATTTTTTTATACCCCCGTAACTTTTTTAAATGTAGAATCGTTTATTAAGTAAGCGCTGAAAAGGAGTGGTTATTTTGTGCACAAAAGTAACTCATGTTTTAAAGAATCATATCGATATGAATCATTCAAATATAAATTTTTTAATTGAACAATATGGAGAGCTAAAAAGATACTGTACTTTTTTAACGAAAAACAAATGGGATGGGGAAGATCTCGCCCAAGAAACGGTGTGTAAAGTGCTTCAAAAATATAGAAATAAAGATATTTGTATGACACTCGTCTATAAAATAGCTAGAAATCGTTGGTTAGATCAGATGAAGTCTAAGTCTGTTCATGAAAAAATAAGAGAACAAATCACTGTTGAAGAACCACATGAGAACATTGCAGATTTGCATGAAATGGTAGGGAAAGTATTGTCTTCATTAAATGTACAGCAATCCGCAATTTTATTATTAAAAGATGTTTTTCAATATAGTATCGCTGATATTGCTAAATTGTGTTCTGTATCAGAAGGTGCAGTGAAAGCTTCTTTATTTCGGAGTAGAAATAGGCTGAAAACTGTAAGTGAAGAAGGGATCGAGATAGTCGAATTCACAGAGGATATTGAAGTTGTTGTAACGTCTATTCGTGAGGAAAGACCGGAATTGTTAACGAAACTTCTTCCGACAATAGATTTTACTAAGTTACCATCTAAACAGCCAGTCTTATTATTTAGTGTAAAAGAACCTTCTTCCTACAGTTGTATGCTTTGCGTTGCATAACAAGTATTGGGGGGATTTAAAATGAATGCAATTCCATATGTAGTAGAACAAACAAAATTAGGAGAACGTTCCTATGATATATATTCAAGGCTATTAAAAGACCGCATTATTATTATCGGTTCAGAAATTAATGATCAAGTAGCGAGTAGTGTCGTAGCTCAACTATTATTTTTAGAAGCAGAAGATGCAGAAAAAGATATATATTTATATATCAATAGCCCAGGAGGTTCAACGACAGCAGGTTTTGCAATATTAGATACGATGAATTTAATTAAACCAGATGTACAAACGCTATGCATGGGTTTTGCGGCATCATTTGGTGCATTGTTATTATTATCAGGAGCAAAAGGAAAACGGTTTGCGCTCCCTAACAGTGAAATTATGATTCATCAGCCGCTTGGTGGTGCACAGGGGCAAGCAACAGAAATTGAAATAACAGCAAAAAGGATATTAAAGTTAAAGCATGATATTAATAAAATGATTGCAGAAAAAACAGGCCAACCGATTGAAAGAGTAGCGCATGATACAGAAAGAGATTATTTTATGACCGCAGAAGAAGCTAAGGAATATGGAATTGTAGATGATGTTGTTACGAAAAAATAAGATGAAAAAGGCTAGAGGATAGGTTAATTCTCTAGCCTTTTTATTAATCTTTTACCCATTCATCAACTAATGCTTGATTTTTTTTAATCCATTTTCGCGCAGCTTCTTCAGGATCTTTTGTTTTATTTAACATGACCATTAACGTACCAAGTTGTTCATCGGTCATTTTCCATTTATCAAAGTATTTTATAACATCTGGGTGATCTTTTTCGAAACCTTTACGAACGGAGTAATAAATGTCATCTTTTTCACCATATACTTTCTTAGGGTCTTTTAAATATTTTAAGTCAAATTCTGAAAAACCCCAATGCGGATTCCAAAGCGTAACAGCGATTGGTTTCTTTTTCGTATATGCTTTCTTTAATTCACTCATCATCGCAGCTTCTGAGGATTGGACAAGTTTTAGTTTTATATCATATTCTTTCATTGCTTTATTCGTTAAATTCATAAGACTACTACCAGGTTCGATACCGACAATTTTATTATCTAATTCATCTTTATGAGCATTTAAGTCTTCAATACTGTTAATATTTTTCACATAGGAAGGTACGACTAGACCAAGTCCAGTACCTTCGTACCATTTTGATTTTAAGACAATATCATCTTTATAACGATCGTTTAGCGGCTTATCCGTAACGGGTAGCCATACTTCTAAATTCGCATCAACATCACCACGAGCGACACCAGTCCAAATTGCGGCTTTTTCTAAATACATGAGCTCAACTTTGTAGCCTTTTTCTTCTAATAAAACTTTCCACATGTTTGCAGTTGCAATATTTTCTTTCCAACTTGTTACACCAAGTTTAATTTTTCCTTTCGAATTTGCATTTGTTGCATTACATGAAGTGAAAATCATAGTAATAAATAATGCAAGGCATATAAACCAAATTTTCTTTCGCATCGAAAACCTCCTAAGTAGTGTTTGCCTTATAAAATAAATGTATAAGTAAGCATTCTTATTATGAACGGAAACGAGAATTTTAAAGAAATCTTATGAATGTCATTTTTATGTAATATTTCTTTGCAAAATCGCAACACTATGTGAATAGATGGGTAGAAAAGGAGTAGTGACATGGATAATACAAAGGTGCGTGTTGAAAACGTAACAAAAGTATTCGGGAAACATCCGCAAAGAGCCCTTTCTTTATTAAAAGAGGGGAAAAGCAAATCGGAAATTTTAAAAGAGACAGGAATGAACGTTGGTGTAAAAAAAGCAACGTTTGAGGTATACTCTGGAGAAATTTTCGTTATTATGGGTTTGTCTGGTAGCGGGAAATCTACGCTAGTTCGTATGTTAAATCAATTGATTAAACCAACTGCAGGTCATATATACATAGATGGTGAAGACATCGCAACGATGGGAAAAGAAGAGTTACGGAGAGTAAGAAGAACGAAAATGAGTATGGTATTTCAGAAGTTCGCTCTATTTCCGCATCGTACGGTTATACAAAATGTTGCATATGGTTTAGAAATACAAGGGGTTTCGGTAGAAGAGCGAGAGAAAAAAGCGTTAGAATCGCTACAGTTAGTAGGACTCGATCATCATAAAGATAATTATCCAAGTCAACTTAGTGGTGGTATGCAGCAGCGCGTTGGAATCGCAAGAGCACTAACGAATAATCCAGATGTATTACTAATGGACGAGTCATTCAGTGCATTAGATCCACTTATTCGAAAAGAAATGCAAGATGAATTGTTAGAGTTACAAGATAAAATGGAAAAAACGATTATATTTATTACACATGATTTAGATGAAGCGCTTCGAATTGGGGATCGTATCGCATTAATGAAAGATGGAGAAATTGTCCAAATTGGAACGCCAGAAGAAATTATGATGAGCCCCGCTAATGAATTCGTAGAAAAGTTTGTTGCGGATGTGAATTTAGGAAAAGTAATTACAGCGGAATCTATATTAAAACGACCAGAAACTTTATTAATTGATCGTGGACCACGTGTAGCCCTTCAAATTATGAGGAATGCAGGTGTTTCAACTGTATATGTTGTCAATAAAAAGTATGAGTTTTTAGGTATATTAACCGCGGATGATGCGAGTAAAGCAGTTCAAAAACAATGGCCGATTGCTGATTTATTACTTAATGATATTCCGCATGTGTATTTAGATACTTTACTGGAAGAGACATATGCAAAAATGGCGGAGATGAAATATCCGTTACCAGTAATCGATGAGAAGAAAAGGCTAAGAGGAATTATTAAACGTGAAAGTGTCATTCAAGCTCTTGCAGGAAACATTGAGGAAGAGGTGAAAGACGATGAATAATATACCACGTATTCCTTTAGGAGAATGGGTCGACTCATTTGTTGCAAGTTTATATGAGCACCTTGAAGGCATATTCCGAGGTTTCTCTTATATTATCGGCGGATTCGTTGATTTACTCACTAATTTTTTAACAATAATACCGGCCATATTGATGATTATTATCCTTTGTTTCCTCATTTGGTACACAACGAGAAAAGTATCATTAATTATTTTTACACTAATCGGCTTATTGTTTATTTTAAATATTAACTACTGGGCACAAACGATGCAAACATTAGCACTCGTACTTACGTCTGTTATTATTTCAATTATTGTCGGAATTCCAATTGGAATATTAGCATCTCAAAATGAACGTTTTTCAAAATTTTTAAAACCAACATTAGATTTTATGCAAACAATGCCGGCATTCGTATACCTCATTCCAGCGATTACATTTTTCGGAGTTGGTGTAGTACCTGGAATTATTGCATCGGTAATCTTTGCAATGCCACCTACAATTCGTTTTACTGACTTAGGAATTAGACAAGTTCCAGAAGATTTAATTGAAGCAGCGAATGCATTTGGATCCACAGCATCACAAAAACTATTTAAAGTACAATTACCACTTGCAACCGGAACGATTATGGCTGGTGTGAACCAAAGCATTATGCTTTCGTTATCAATGGTTGTAACAGCGTCACTTGTAGGAGCTCCTGGGCTTGGAGTTGATGTATATCGCTCGGTAACACAAGTTAATATCGGAATGGGATTTGAAGCTGGATTAGCTATCGTAGTAATCGCAATTATATTAGACCGAATTACACAAGGGTTCCATACGAAAAGAAAATAATGACCAAAAAACACACTTTTATACTACAAAGTGTGTTTTTTATTGCATCCAGTTTACATACGAACGATAACAGAACCTCCAGCTGGTGCACAAACTTGGTTTTGCTGTTGTTCCATGGATTTAATTAATTGATTATTTTCTTCGATTAATGAGATTAATTTAGCTAACTGACTTTCAAGGCTAGCGATGCGCGGCATCATATATTGTGAATCATGATGCAATGTATTCCTTACAGGATGGGGGGAATAAACATACTGTTGATTTATATTTGGATTCCAATGAGGATGCATTTGAATCGTTCCTCCTTCAATAAATTACGGATCTTTCTTATAGTAAATGCCTATATATATTTAATGGTTACTTGAAATTTTTTTCATTATAAAAGGAGTATGTACAGAAAATGGAAAATATTATATATGAAGTTAAAGTGCTTTTTTTGAAAAGATTCAAGCGAGATAGTGCGTATATTAATACATTTAAGTGAATGCATGTTGTTTAGGGAGAAATGATGGGAGGAGATGCAATTTTGGCTAAAAATAAAAAAAGAAATGATGCTTTGGCAATAGGTGTCGGTATAGGGGTTGTAATCGGTGTATTTCAAGGGCACTTTACAAATAATTTAGTAATCGGAATTGTGATTGGGATTATAATTGGGATTGCGTTTTTGAAGAAATAATGAGGTGTAAATTCATTTCAAAGTTGTAGTATCAAAAGAATGAATATTCTGAATGTTAAACCTGTTTTTCCTTTTTTTGTGATATTATATATGAAAAGGATGGTGATGGATATGTCAACAAACAATCAAGTAGAACAAAACTGCTTCATTTGCGAAAAACATAAAGGAAATATTATAGTTCCAGGTGGAGCTATTTACGAAGATGAACTCGTTTACGTTGGACATGTCTACTGGGATAGTGAAGAAACATACCTAGGTTATGTAATGATAGATATAAAAAGACATGTACCTGGCCTTGCTGAACTAACAGATGAAGAAGCGAAAGCGTTAGGACTTATAACAAGTAGAGTAAGTAAAGCGCTAAAAGAAAGCGAAGGTGCAGAGCATATTTACACTTTTGTTTCAGGAAATGGTGTACCACATATGCATATGCACATTATTCCACGTTATCCCAATACACCAAAAGAATTTTGGTCACCAACCGAAGTAGCGAAATGGACTGGTGCACCATATGGTGATGAAGAGAAAATAAAAAAACTATGCGAAAGAATACGTAAGTATATGGTAAATGAGTATGCATACAACAAATAATACACAATATTCATGGGTTGGAAATATAGAAATGTGTTTAGGAGAAATTTCAGTTAAGCAATATGGTGATATTGTACTTGGTAAATATGGCGGGAATATAAGTGCTGGAGCGAAAAAGAATGAAGATGGTGCATTAGTTTGGTCAAATGGTGAATGGGAATTTGCAGCTATATTAGATGGACATAATAGTGCAGAAAGTGTTGATTTAGTAGTAAATACAATCGAAAAAGAATATGAAAATATAAGAATAATTTTGAATGAACCAATTGATACAGTATTTCAGTATGTTGAAAATCATATACTTACAATTTTTCAGTCATCTTCATTTAAGGAAAAGTGCAAAAGAATACAAGGTGAAACAGCTTGCTTACTATGTGTAAGAAAAGAAAATTATATATGGTGGCTTTCTATTGGTGATTGTTTAGTGTATGTATTTCATGAAGAGTTACATAAGTTAGGACAATATGCATTAAATCAACGTCATTTTTACGAATGGATTGGAAATGTAAACACATTTGATTTACCTGTTCCTTGTTATTCATCAGGTATTCGTGAATTACGTACTGGAAAGAACCGAATTGTAATGGTGACAGATGGAGTATTAGAATGCGGGGAACGCCGATATGAAACGCCAGTAAATCTGTATAATAATATGAATAGAAATAATAAAAAACTTGAAGAAAGTGTTCATCATGTATTAGAACATGTTCATCATCAATTCGGACGAGATAGTGCGACCATTATTAGTTGGGATGTTGAAAATAAAGATAATGCTACGTATCCGAGTAATCAGCCGGAGAAAAGGTAAAGGAGGAGGCCTTTCTGTTTCTTTTGAAACTAATTGTCTTATTGTTATGGATTATAATTTTAATTTTTTTAGAAAAAATCGTGAGGAAGAAGTTAAATATACTGAGACAAACAGGATGGAATAGTAAATATGTCAGTCAATCACATAAATGGGGACAATGGATCATCATTATTTCTTATGTAGTACTTATGATGATAGGTTCAATTTGGAATCCAATATACATGACTTATATACCAATTTTCTTTTTTATGACGTTGTACATTTTTCAAGGATATATGCAGTGGAAATATGATAGTAAAGCAAAAGAATATATTATTTCGTTTGGAATTGTTCCGTTATTAATAATTACAGGTATTATTTTGAATGTATTCTATAATACGTATTGGTGATGGATGGTCATACAAATAAAGGGTGAGAAAATGATAAGACCACATTTACGGGCTGAAGTAATGATTGTAAACGACGAACATTCAAAAGTACTAGTACAATGTGATGAAAACGAATCATTTTATCGTTTTCCAGGTGGCTCTATTGAATTTGGTGAAACGTCAAAAGAAGCAATAATTCGAGAGTTAATAGAAGAATACGATTTGAAAGTTCATGTTCAAGAGTTAGCAATTGTAAATGAACATATTTTTGAGTGGGGCAACGAAAATGGTCATCATTGTACATTGATACATTGGGGGACTGTTGAAAAAATCATTACAAATGAAATAAGGCATAAAGAGCATGAGGATATTATATTAATTTGGAAAAGTCTAGAGGAATTACAGGAGAAGCCGACATATCCTGAAGGCATCATAAGTTATTTAGAAGGGGATAACCGTAATATAGTCCAATTTATTTCAAGTAATTAAATGAAATAATAGGAGGGGTGAAAATGGGAGCTTCTACTTTTGGGATTATAACTATTGTTTTTTGTATAGCTGTCTACTTTCTCGATAAGTTTTTAAGAAAAAAATTGAATATGCCCAAGGGTGGTTTTTGGGGATATAAGAAACATGTAAATAGTTTACATAAAAAATTGGAAATAGGACTACTTTTTATTTATTTAATAACTAGCTTTATATTTATCTTTAAATTTGAAAGTGTTAATATCGCTTATGTCATTTTTACTTATTTAGGTGGGACGTTAATCTTAAGAGCATTGATGGAATGGAAGTATGATAAAGAATCGAAAGAATATATATTTTCGGTAATTGGGGTATTCACGTTTATTTTTATGACTTCGATACTATTTTACTTCTTTCCACCTGCTGTATAATAAAAAAATTGATAGTATAAATAATAAGATAACTAACGAATAAGAAACCATTTACTTAGGAATAAACGATTTCTTATTCTGTGTATGAAATTCTGTCTTTTTCATTCAATCATTTATTTTAGCTAGTATAAATGTAATGAAATTTGTTTTGTCCTCCGCATACTTATGTTTATCAGTAGGATTAGCTTGTGAAAGTTGAATTTTTAATTGTTCATACTGTATACGAGATGTTTTATTGTCTATTAAGTAATCTCGAAATTGTAATTGTTCTATTAAATATTTATTTCCTTGTTCATACATATGAATTTGATGAGTTCGTGGCTCTCCTTTATTAAAATAGTATCTTTCAGGCAATACATCTTTTCTGTATTTATAATTTAGTAGTTCCAACTTTGCGATACATTGTATGCCAACTGCATTATCTTTTAGTTCTATTGCTATATCAATAATTGGCTTTGCACTTAAATGTGGAATAGAAGTACTACCAATATGGTGTATCGCTAAAATATGTTCGCCAATTTGTTCCTCAATAATTTATTTCTCTTTTATAAACTCAATTTCCCATTCTTCAGTCCACGGCACTAAAAACACTTTCCCATACGGTAAACCTAACATTTAATTAGCACCTCTTTCAAAATAGTTTTCAAAAAGTTTATTACATTTTCTTAAAGCTTCTCAAAACAAGGTGTTCCCACAATCTCCAAGGAAGAATCTTCTTCGTAAAGATCATAAATTTTACACCTTTTCCAATAGGATATCGTAAAGTAGTACGCTTTGTTTCAGCAATTTCAACGATTTTATTAGCAACATCTATCGGATTACCAAATGTATCACTACCGCTATTAATATGTTTTTGTATTTTATCCATATATTCTTTGTAAGGAGATGTTGTATCAGATTGGTTTTCAGCTAGTTGTTTACCAACCTCCCATATATTTGTGTTGTAAGAACCAGGTTCAATTAAAGCGACGTCTATTCCGAAAGGTTTTAATTCTAAGCGAAGCGATTCACTCCAGCCTTCTAATGCATATTTTGAAGATACATAAGGAGATAAACCAGGAAATCCAACTTGGCCGCTAATGCTGCTTATATTAATGATTTTTCCGCTTCTTTTTTCTCTCATATATGGTAAAACAAGCTGAGTGATTGATATAGATCCAAAAAGGTTCGTTTCAAATTGCTTTCGATATTCGTCTACTGGGATTTCTTCTACAAAGCCCCCATTTGCATATCCTGCGTTATTTATAAGGAGATCTATTCTATTAATTTCTTTTAAAAACAATTGAAAATTATGTATAGAATTTTGATCTGTTACATCTAATTGTTGAACTTTTATATTGTGCTGTAAGTTCAGTTTAGTAACTTGAGATAGTAAGGTTTCTTGTTTTTCTAGGTTTCGCATTGTAGCGATAACTAAATAGTCTTTTTTCGCAAGTTCAAGCGATGTTAATAGGCCGAATCCACTTGAAGCCCCAGTAATAATTGCAATTTTTTTATTCATTGTTCGCTCGCTTTCTTTTTCTTTTATCATAACGAGTTATGATAAGAAAATCTATTATTCTTACATTTAGTATGAAATCAATTTGTATGTAAAAAAAGGGGATCATAGGGAATCAGCGTATATAGAGTAGTGTATATTAATATGATAATGAAATGAGGGAAGAAAAATGGTCCATGTAAAAGCTGTATTAGCAGATCAGCTATTAGCGAATGCAAATGATCCCAGTTGGTATATGCCATTTTCAGATGCAGTTAAGGATTTATCTGAGAGGGAAGCTTTCTGGAAACCGAATGAAGAGAGTAATAGTATAGCTGAAATCGTACAACATTTACTGTATTGGAACTCTACGTGGCAAACTAGGTATAAAGAATCAAATGTGAATGCAGTACCCGCTATAGGAGATAACAACAAAAGTTTTATGCTCTCAGATAATCAAACTTTCGATGAATTACGGGAAAAACTACTAGAAAAACTGTTACAATGGCAAAATCTCATAAATGAAGAAAAGGTTGAAAGTGATGTAGTGGGATTTCCTGTTTCTGCAAAGTGGTGGGAAGTGCTAGCGAATGTAACAACTCATAATGCATATCATATTGGTCAAATTATTTACATCCGAAAATTACAGAAGAGCTTTGATAATGAATAAAGTATCAATTCTCTTATTAAGGGAACAAAAGTGGACAAAAAGAGACAAACGTCTCATTTTGTCCACTTTTTTATTGTTAAAAGATAGAGAAAACCTATTAAAACAAGGATTCGAAATTGGCACAATACTTGCAATATAAAAGAAGAACAAGAAAATAGGAGGGCTGGACATGTTAAAAACAACTGAAAGTAAAGGGAATGAAATTACGAAAGAACAAGCTCGTTGGATGTACGAAAAAATGTTAGAAATTCGTAAGTTTGAAGATAAGGTGCATGAATTGTTCGCGCAAGGCGTTTTGCCAGGTTTCGTTCATTTATACGCAGGTGAAGAAGCGGTAGCAGTTGGTGTATGTGCCCACTTAACGGATAGTGACAGTATTACAAGTACACATAGAGGTCATGGACATTGTATCGCAAAAGGTTGTGATTTAAATGGTATGATGGCTGAACTTTTCGGGAAAGCGACAGGATTATGTAAAGGTAAAGGCGGTTCCATGCATATTGCCGATTTAGATAAAGGAATGCTTGGTGCGAATGGCATTGTAGGCGGGGGTTTCCCACTTGCTTGCGGTTCAGCATTAACAGCTAAATATAAAGGAACAAAAGATGTAAGTGTTTGCTTCTTCGGTGACGGAGCAAATAATGAAGGAACATTCCATGAAGGGGTTAATTTAGCGGCGATTTGGAAGTTACCAGTTATTTTTATTGCAGAAAATAATGGTTACGGTGAAGCAACTACATTTGAATATGCTTCAAGTTGTGATTCTATCGCTGATCGCGCAAAAGCTTATAATATTCCAGGTGTTCAAGTAGATGGAAAAGATCTTCTAGCTGTATATAAAGCTGCTGCAGAAGCAGTTGAACGTGCGCGTAATGGTGATGGTCCAACAATTATTGAATGTATGACATATCGTAATTATGGTCATTTCGAAGGTGAAGCGCAAACATATAAAACATCAGAAGAAAAAGAAGAACATTTAAACGAAAAAGATGCAATTGTGAATTTCCGTAAGCATTTAATTCATGAAGGTTTATTAACAGAATCTGAACTTGTTGATATGGAAAAAGCAGTAGATGATGCAGTACAAAGATCCATTGAATTTAGTGAAAATAGTCCATACCCAGACGATGAAGAATTATTAAAAGATGTATACGTTTCTTACAAATAAGAGGAGGGTGAAAAATTATGACTAGAACAGTAAGTATGTCAACTGCAATTAATGAAGCGATGAAAATCTCAATGCGTCGTGATGAAAATGTAATTTTAATAGGTGAAGATGTTGCAGGCGGTGCACAAGTTGATCACCTGCAAGATGATGAAGCTTGGGGTGGTGTTCTTGGTGTTACGAAAGGACTTGTACAAGAGTTTGGCCGAAATCGTATATTGGATACACCAATTTCTGAAGCGGGTTATATGGGAGCTGCGATGGCAGCTGCTGCAACTGGGTTACGTCCGATAGCTGAGTTAATGTTTAATGATTTTATCGGTAGTTGTCTTGACCAAGTATTAAACCAAGGTGCGAAATTCCGTTATATGTTTGGAGGTAAAGCAAAAGTACCCGTTACAGTACGTACGATGCATGGCGCTGGTTTTAGTGCAGCAGCTCAACATTCGCAAAGTTTGTACGCATTATTTACGAGCATACCAGGTATTAAAGTTGTTGTTCCTTCCACACCGTATGATGCAAAAGGCTTATTATTAGCGGCAATTGAAGATGATGATCCAGTAATCTTCTTTGAGGATAAAACACTTTACAATATGAAAGGTGAAGTGCCAGAAGGATACTATACAATTCCATTAGGAAAAGCAGATATTAAACGGGAAGGTTCTGATGTAACAATTGTCGCAATCGGAAAGCAAGTTCATACAGCGCTTGCAGCTGCAAAGCAATTATCGAAAAAGGGGCTTGAAGTAGAAGTAATTGATCCACGATCTTTATCACCGCTTGATGAAGATACTATTTTATCATCTGTTGAAAAAACAAATCGTCTTATCGTCATTGACGAAGCGAATCCTAGATGTAGTATTGCAACAGATATTGCGGCAATTGTAGCGGATAAAGGTTTTGATTTGTTAGATGCACCTATTAAACGAATTACAGCACCACATACACCTGTTCCGTTCTCGCCACCACTTGAAAAGTTGTATTTGCCAACGCCAGAAAAAGTAATTGAAACTGTATCAGAAATGATTGGAGACCAATCTTTATTACATGTGTAATAAAACGATGAGAAGGGAGAGAGACACATGGCTGTAGAAGTTGTAATGCCGAAGTTAGGTATGGCGATGAAAGAAGGTATTATTACGAACTGGAATATTAAAGCAGGCGATAATGTAGCAAAAGGAGAACTAATTGCTAGTATTAATTCAGAAAAAATTGAAACGGAAATTGAAGCGCCAGCTGATGGTACGGTACTTGATATAGCTGTAAGTGAAGATGAAGGAGTGCCGCCTGGTACTGTAATTTGCTACATCGGTAAACCGAATGAAAAGGTAGAAATGCAGGAAAGCACACATGTTGTAGAAGAAAAAACATCTAATATAGAAGTACAAAATGTACAAAATCAAGAAGCAAATGGGAAAGAAGTATCGAAGCAAAGAATTAAAATTTCACCTGTAGCCAAGAAAATTGCAAAGTCTGAAAATCTGGATATCAAGGCATTAGTTGGTACAGGTCCTGGCGGAAGGATTACAAAGGCAGATGTATTAAAAGTACTTGAGGTAAGAGTAAACGTTCCGGAAATATCTGAACGAGAAGAAAGTAAAGTGATTCCTGTTACTGGTATGCGTAAAGCAATCGCAAATCGTATGCACGCAAGCTTACAAAATAGCGCACAATTAACGTTAACGATGAAAGTAGATGTAACAGATTTAGTTGCTTTACATAAAGAAATAGCGGAAGTTGTACAAAAAAGATATGATAATAAATTAACTATTACGGATTTCGTCTCGCATGCTGTTGTATTAGCACTTGGAGAGCATAAAGAAATGAACAGCGCTTATATAGATGATGCAATTCATCAATTTGAACATGTGCATTTAGGCATGGCAGTCGCATTAGAAAAAGGGTTAGTCGTTCCAGCTATTCGCTTTGCAAATAATTTATCTTTAGTAGAGTTGTCTAAAGAGATTAAGAATGTGGTACAAAAGGCACGAGCAGGTAGCTTAAGTAGTGATGATATGCACGGAACGACATTTACAATTAGTAATTTAGGTAGCTTTGGTATTGAATATTTCACACCTGTATTAAATACACCTGAAACTGGTATTTTAGGTGTAGGTGCAATTGAACATGTTCCTGTATTTAAAGGGAAAAAATTAAGAAAAGGAAGTATGTTACCTTTAAGTTTAACATTCGATCATCGTGTATTAGACGGTGCACCAGCAGCTGCATTTTTACGCACAATTAAATATTATTTAGAAGAACCTATAACAATTCTTTTATAAAGAGAAGGTGAGAGAATGGGTAAATTAGTTGTTATTGGGGGCGGACCTGCTGGCTATGTAGCAGCAATTACCGCGGCTCAAAATGGCAAAGATGTCACTCTTATTGATGAAGCTGACCTTGGCGGAACATGTTTAAATGTTGGGTGTATGCCTACGAAATCACTGTTAGAAAGTGCTGAAGTACATGACATTGTGAGAAAAGCGAATGATTATGGAGTTACGATTAATACAGAAAATATCTCAATTGATTGGGTTCAAATACAGGCGAGGAAATCACAAATCGTAAAGCAACTCGTCCAAGGAATACAATATTTAATGAAGAAAAATAAAATTAAAGTTGTAAAAGGAAAAGCGAAATTCGAAACGGATCATCGTGTGCGAGTTGTACAAGGAAATAAAGAAGAAGTAATTGATGGAGGGAGCTTTATTATTGCAGCTGGTTCCGAACCTACAGAATTACCATTCGCTCCGTTCGATGGAAAATGGATTTTAAATAGTAGCCATGCAATGTCTCTTGAGAGTGTACCATCTTCATTGTTAATCGTTGGCGGTGGTGTAATAGGATGTGAGTTTGCAAGTATTTATAGTAGACTCGGCACAAAAGTATCGATAGTTGAGATGGCACCGCAATTACTACCTGGTGAAGATGAAGATATCGCGAATACTTTAAGAGAGAAATTAGAAAAAGATGGTGTGGAAATTTTTACGGGAGCAGTTTTAAAAGGTTTAAATAACTATAAGAAGCAAGCTTCATTTGAATACGAGGGAATTACTCACGAAGTAACTCCAGAATTTATTCTTGTTTCTGTAGGAAGAAAACCACGAGTGCAACAATTAGGATTAGAAAAGGCAGGAGTTCAGTTTTCAAATAAAGGGATTGCTGTGAATGAACATATGCAAACGAACGTATCACATATTTACGCAGTTGGTGATGTGATCGGTGGAATTCAGCTTGCTCACGTTGCCTTCCATGAAGGAACGACAGCAGCATTACACGCAAGCGGAGAAGACGTGAAAGTAAATTATCACGCTGTTCCCCGTTGTATATACACAGCTCCAGAAATAGCTAGTGTCGGGTTAAGTGAAAAAGGTGCAAGAGAACAATATGGTGATATTCTCATTGGAGAATTCCATTTTACAGCGAACGGAAAAGCTCTTATTTTAGGAGAACAAACGGGTAAAGTAAAAGTCATTGTGGAACCTAAATACCAAGAAATTGTAGGGATTTCTATTATCGGTCCTCATGCAACTGAACTTATTGGTCAAGGGACCGTAATGATTCATACAGAAGTTACCGCTGATATAATGAGAGATTATATTGCAGCGCATCCAACCTTATCTGAAGCGATTCATGAAGCATTATTGCAAGCTGTAGGACAGGCTGTACATGCTTAAATCGAATTATAATAAACCACTATTCTCTAAATGAATGAGAGAATAGTGGTTTGAATTTTTATAGAAGAAATTAAATCCTCTATTACTTTTTAATGTCAATAGCTGAAGTTTTATCGTTCCATTCAGGAGCTAAATTAGCAGTTTTACCGTACCAATCAGCGTGTTTAAATAAAACGCCTTTTCCATATCCTTGTGTTGAAGTGTGTTCCCAAAGTGTTGTTGAATAACTTGCAGAAGGCGACGCTGTACTTACAGAAGAAATTCTGTCATTCCAGCTAGATGGTAAGTTTTTAAAGCCACTGCTCCAGTAAATATATTGGCCACCTTTATCTTTATGTTCATAAAAATCAGTACTACCAGCACCACTACCTAAAGGATTAATATTATTTTTAATTGCTTTTTTATCCTTTGCAATATACGCATCCAATGTTTCGCGGCTAGTAAAACCATAAGCTAGCCAATCTCCATTTTCATTTTGCTTAGGTAATACCATAGTAATTTGGATATCTTTCTTATCCTGATCACTTAATTTTGCAAATGAATTAACATTTTGTTCATCCACTTTTAAATAATCAAATGACTTAATTGTGTTACTTTTTTCCTCAGCGCTTACTGCACCTAGTCCTCCAGTTAATGCAAAACCCGCTACTAATGTCCCTGCTACTAATTTCTTCAACATATAACCATCCCTTTTTGTTTGAATTTTTGTACAGGTGAATCTTGTACAGCTAAAATGTATTCTAATTTTATACTTTTGTAAATATTCTGAAGTTTTATAAATAATAGGCGGAATATTTACATTTTTACATTATTTCTTTAGAAAAAATGGTTATTGGAATGATATAATAAGTGGATGTATTGCTTTTACTGGATGTAAAGATATTTTAGGAGAGGTGTCATTGAAATATTTTACAAGAGAATGGTATAAAAAAATGCAAGTTTTAGAATTTGTAAGTTTTATAGAGTCTATAAAAGAATGGTCGGAAATGGATATACAAAGTTTAAAGGAAGAAATAGAGGAAAGGAAAATAGATTTATTAAAATTCCTTCCTGAATCGATATACTCAATTATACAAAACATAACAATTAATTCAGAATACCCATCAGGTGAACTGAAAAAACTTATGCAAGAGTGGACAACAGATTATGAGAAAAGAATGGCACAATTAGATCAATCATACGTAGAATATTTTAATTCCATTGAGAAAAAACTTCCGTCAAATGTCGCTCAGTTACACAAGACATCACTACACGATAGTGTAATTAAAGTAATAAAGAGAGAATCAGAAGATACTTTGTCTATCGTATTAGATTGCAGTGGTACTTTTAGTGAATTTGATAAACTTGAAGTAACCTTTATAGGAGTAACAAAGTGTTCTATGCAGGAAAACTTTGACAGTTCTTGGTGGCTATATCATGAAATAGCTCTTACTGAAGATGGTTTTGAACTAGGTGTTTTATTTGACTCTCCATTTAGAGAAGTGACGATTTGCGCAGCAGATGTATTACTTGTGAAGAAATAATGTTGTATGGAGTATTACAAACGTTTGACATAATAAAAAAATAAAGTTATTGTAGATACATGGAGTCTACAATAGGAGCTGTACTATGAAATATTCTAAAGCTACAAATTATGCTCTTCATACAATGCTTTTTCTGGCAAAGGCCACACCAAATAAGTTAGTTAGTGTTTACCAATTAGCAGAAATGCAAAATGTTTCACCAACGTACTTGTCTAAAATACTAACTAAGTTGACGAAGGAAGGGATGATACACTCATCATCTGGTCCAAAGGGCGGTTACTCGCTTAGTAAGAATTGGGAAGATATTTCATTTTTAGATATTATACATGCAATTGAAGGCAAAACATCATTGTTTGACTGTTGTTTACATGACAAACCTGGATGTTTAATTAATGAGGCAATGCTCGCAGCAGAAGAGAAAATGGAAGAAGAGTTAAGAAATCAAAAAATCGTAGATCTTGCGAAAAAAATAAAAGTGGATTTTTAATCTGCTTTTATTTTTAAATTAATTAAGGATAAAAAGGCTCTTTAATATCTTTAATTGTAGTTAGAAAATGATATGAAGAAGGAGAGAAGATGATGAATAATTTTTGGAATGATCGATATAAATCAGATGAATATTTTTACGGGGAAGAACCTAATACATTTATTAAAGAACAAGCATTTCGTTTAGCAAATCACAATAAAGTAATAGCATTTGCGGAGGGAGAAGGTAGAAATGCTGTATTTCTAGCAAGACAAGGGAACGAAGTAACAGCTATTGATTATTCGAAAGATGGATTAGAAAAGACAAAAAAATTGGCAGAGAAGCATAACGTAAACGTGCATACAAAAAAAGTAGATTTATTAGCTGATAGTTTGCCAGAAAATGAATATGATGCGGCAATTATGGTATTTGGACATTTTCATGATGATTATAAAAAAATGATATTAGATAAAATGATACAAACGATAAAACCTGGTGGATTAATTATGTTTGAAGTTTACTCAAAAAAACAAATAAACTATAGTACTGGTGGACCAAAAGGTGTTGATATGCTGTATGATCCAATTGATATCCTTACTTGGTGTGAAGAACATAAGGTAATTCATTTCTTTAATGGAGAACAAGAGCGAGTTGAAGGGAAAGGGCACACTGGTTTAGCTGATGTTATTCAAGTTGTTATTAGAAAATTAATATAAGTGTTAATGAAAGTTAAATGTATGAATGTAAAAAGACCAGTCGTATAAGACTGGTCTTTCTATTTAGATACTAAATTATCAAGTTTCCAATATGTATTTGTTAACGGCGCAGCTTTGCTATCTATGTATAAATACATATTATTTAAATCTTTTGGTGAAGTTTTCAGTTCAAATACAACGTCAGTAGTTAAAGAGAATTCGTGTGGAACATTTTTATAGTGCTCGTCACCTATCGGATGAGCTTCACCTTCATATTTCTGACCAGTTTTTTCATCTTGTATGAAATATTTTATTTCCGAAAGATCAATAGTTTGTCCATCGTCTCGAACATTATTAATCATAACACGAGTAGTAAGGCGCCGCTCTTCGTCTATTTTTTCAAACTTTGCATTTTCAACTGTCGCTCTATAGTATTCATTTTTAACTATTTCTCCATAGTGCATTGCATTCTTTTCGAGAGCGCTCTTTTCTTGTTTTGGTGTAGTATTGCTATTGCACCCTGTTAATATTCCTGTAAATAATAATGCTGTACATGTCGTTTTGATTAATGATTTCATAGTAATCCCTTTCTGTATTAAAAAGTAAAACATAGGAATAATTTTACATGAATAAGGAAATAAATAGAAGTCTTTTAGTGGAATATGCAAATCTGCATTTATTTTATGTGAAGTTAACAAAATAGAAAAAGAGGAAAACACTGCATAAAGACGGAAGAAAAAGGATTGAAAATATTGTGAAACGGAAGAAACGTGCATATAATTAATATAAAGTTCAAATTTCTGAATCTTCAATAACGGTGGTGATAACATGTTTACTGAAGAACGTCGAGAGAAAATTTTAGAATTACTTAATACAGATGGAAGAGTAATCGCAAAGGATCTTGCGGAAAGATTTGATATGTCTATTGATTCTATAAGAAGAGATTTGTCTATTATGGAGAAGGAAGGTTTATTAAAAAGAACCCATGGGGGTGCAATTGAACTTGCACGATTGAGAAACTTAGCTGTGGAACCAGCTAAACGTTATAGTGATAGCTCAATATATGAGGACACAATCGCAAAAGTTGCGGCATCATATATACAAGAAGGTGATTCAATTTTTATGGGTGGGACTTCCATTCATAATGCTATGCTGAAATATTTACCGGAAGTATCATTTACGATTATTACGAATTCTATAGAAATAGCTGGTCATCTAAGAGAATATAAGAAAATTGATACGTATTTAATTGGAGGAAAAGTAAAACCTTCAGGAAATATTACTGATACACTTGCCTCTGAATTGATAAGTAGATTTTCTATTGATCTTTATTTCTCTACAGGTGGAGGCATTTCATTACAAGGTATTAGTACTGCAACACCTGAAGTTGCTTATTTTAGTAAAAGAGTAAGTGAAATTGCTAGAAGAAATATTTGTTTAGCTCCACATAATAAACTTGGAATAGATTGTTTTATAAGAGGAGAGTCTCTAAAAGAAATTGATCTTATTATAACTGACGAAGAGGCTAGTAAAGAAACTGTTCAGGAGTTTGAGAAACAAGGTAAACAAGTTGTAATAGCGCCATTATAATCATTTGAAAGGAGTTTGACATGATTGTAAAAGAGCAAGAGTTTCATATAAATGGATTAACTTATACAATTCGTTCTGCAGCTGAGAAAGATGCAGAGCAGTTATCGAAAATTAGAGTTCAGATTGATGGAGAAACTGAAAATATGGATAGAGATGCTGGAGAGGGATTTATAGATGATCTAGGATTTCAAAAAATAATAAAAACAGATAGTGAAGAGACTAAGAATCTCTTTTTAGTTATAGAAGTGCACAATCGAATCGTTGGATTTTCAAGATGTGAAGGGTCAAATTTTAAGAGATTATCTCATAAAGTGGAGTTTGGTGTTTGTATTTTAAAAGAGTTTTGGGGATATAGAATGGGTAAGAGTCTATTGCAACAATCTATTAAATGGGCTGATGAAAATGCAGTAAATAAAATATCTTTACAAGTATTAGAGACAAACGAGAAAGCTATTCATTTGTATAAAAAATTAGGTTTTGAAGTAGAAGGCATTTTGAAAAATGACAAAAGACTATCGGATGGAAAGTATTATAATACGGTAGTGATGGGAAGGTTTACTGATACTTTTCATAAAAGAGGGGAAGAGGTATGTTTTACAGAAGGAAGTACTATGTAGTGAAAAATGAATTCATAGAAGTATTTAATGATCATTTCAATAACACGAACTTACCTAATCAGTTAAAGCATGGCTCTAGGCTAATAGGACGCTGGATGAAAGGTAATAAGAATGGTACGTCTGAAGTATTTGCCATATGGGAATATGATAGTTTTGAACGGTATAAAGAAATTGAATCGAAAATTAGAAGTGACGAGATTCATGTAAAAAGAATACATGATTGGTATGAAAAACATGGCGGAAGAGAATATGTTTTACA
Source organism: Bacillus sp. AFS012607 (assembly GCF_002558005.1). Classification (NCBI taxonomy): domain Bacteria; kingdom Bacillati; phylum Bacillota; class Bacilli; order Caryophanales; family Bacillaceae; genus Bacillus; species Bacillus sp. AFS012607. Next base: position 61,520 of record NZ_NTVM01000007.1, on the reverse strand, counting down.
GAAGTACATAGTAGAGATGAAAAATGAAGAGTTAGTATGTACTGTAAAATAATAGGAGCGAAGACTAATGCAGGTCAGAACGAAATTATATATTAGTTTATCAGCCGCTATTTTATTTGCAATAGCCGTGATTGTTTTCTTTATAAATGGTAATCCACAAAAGTGGTTTTGGTTATGTATTTTCTTTGCGTCCATTATACAAAATATGGTGCTACTAAAAAAGAATAAAGACGAGAATTAATATATTCAAATTATTAATATATTTGTGTCATCTTTCTAGTTGTATTGAAAACGCTTTTATTCAGTTTTATAATAGAAGTATGTTTTATAGATCTCCAAAACAATTAAAAGGGAGATGATACAATGTTAGCTTCACCGTTTTACTTACATACATGGAAAAAGTTTATTGATGAAGGAGTCTTTGATTCGAACCGTATAAACGAAAGAATTTCAGAGTCATGGCATCGATGTAGACAAGCAAATGTGAATCCTTATATGAATAAAGGTCAGAAAATTTTGTCTTCTAATGTTTTTCAAGAACAAAAGAAAAAGAGTGAAATTTTTCTTGATATAGCATTACCTCAAATACAAAATATGAGAAAAACCATTGATGAACTACAAATGATGGCATTATTAATCGATCCAGATGGTTATGTTCTATCGTTAAGTGGAAATAAACAAACGTTAAAGCGAGCGAAACATATTAATTTTATTGAAGGTGTAAAATGGACAGAAGCAGCTGTTGGTACAAATGCAATTGGAACAGCGCTAGAAATTGAAGAAGCTATTATGATAAGTGGTACTGAACATTATTCCGTGGCATCTCATAGCTGGAGTTGTGCGGCTGCTCCTATCCATAATGATGACGGGAAATTAATTGGTGTTCTAGATTTCTCCTGTCCAATTGAATTTTCGCATCCATATATGCTCGGTATGGTAACTTCAATTGCACATGCGATAGAACGTGAATGTAGCATAAGAGTTCATCAAAATGAATTACACTTAATTCATCGTTTTTTGGATGTCATTGATAGTGACGAACAAGTAGTTATTTGTAATCATCGTGATGTTATCGTTTCTGCGAGTAAGAGTGTTCGTGAACGAATAAATAATTGGTCAAGAATGAAGCTTGAAGAGTTAATGCACCATGGATTGGAAACTAAATTAGAGATACCAGTATATAGTAATGAAAGAATGATTGGGAAATGTATGTATTTAAAGAAAAACAAACAAATAAATACATATTCTGCTTTCGCATTTATAAAAGGAATTACTTTTTCAGGAGTTACCGGGACAAGCAAAGCATTTCAACACACACTAGAAGAAATTAAGCTTGTTTCACCGACTGATGCTAGTGTGTATGTATGTGGTGAGACAGGAGTAGGAAAGGAATATGTTGCGAGAGCGATTCATGAAAATAGCCCAAGAAAAGATGGGCCCTTTATAGCTGTTAACTGCGGTTCTCTGCCTAAAGAATTAATGGAAAGTGAATTGTTCGGTTACGTTGAAGGTGCGTTTACAGGTGCGCGACGTCAAGGGTATAAAGGGAAATTTGAACAAGCGCATGGAGGAACATTATTTTTAGATGAAATTGGTGAAGTACCACCAGAGATGCAAGTAGCATTATTGCGTGTTTTACAAGAACGTACAATAACTCCAATAGGAAGTTCAAAAGAGGTACCAGTAAATATTCGTATTATTACTGCCACACATAAAGATTTACTACGGTTAGTAGAAGAAGGGAAATTCCGTCAAGATTTATATTATCGTTTGCACGTTTATCCGTTATATGTTCCATCGTTAATAGAAAGAAAAGAGGATATCTCATATTTTATACAACACTTTTGCGAACGGAAGAATTGGAATGTTGTATTTCCAAAGAGTATTTGCAATCAATTTTTACAACATACATGGCCCGGAAATATTCGAGAACTAGTAAATGTATTAGAACGCATTTACATCTTGTCGCAAGGACGGGAAATATGCGAAAAGCAAGTCGCTTTTTTGCTACAAACAATGATGGGAAATCAACAACAACTTGAGTTACAAGTTGAAAATAAAACAGAACATCCACTAAATTTTCGCGAAAAAATACAGCGTGATAGCATGATTGAAGCATTACAAAAGACAAACGGAAATGTTTCATTAGCTGCAAAACTATTAGATGTACCCCGTAGTACATTTTATAAGCGAATGCAAAAATATAAGTTATAAAGTAGATTTTTGTAATCTACTTTTTCTTTGTGGGCTCATGTTCTGTCGGAATCTGCGCTTACCGGGGAAATAATAGAATTGTTAGAAGGGAAATTTCCTAATGGAGGTTAGTATGTGAAGTATATTGAGATTGGAATCGGGAATAAGTGGTTCGTTCGAACGGAAACTGAAAATAAAGATGGGACTGAATTTGAAGAACGAGGAATTATAAAACCTATTTACTTAGAGTCTGTATACGTACGAATTTGGTTTCGGAAAACGTGTTTTATTTTTGATACGAAAGAGGGTTTTAAGAAAGATAAGAAGAGAAGGATTGAATATAAATTTATTGTTGGAATTGTGAGTAGGGTGACTGAAGAAAAAGTACGCTAATGAAAAGCATGTAAAGTAAAAGTGGTACTCAATCTATTGAGTACCACTTTCAGTAAATGATAGAAATTTGTTTGCAAGTTTTTCTTGCGACATGTTTTTATCCTTTCTATATAGAAGTTTGTATTAAGAATATTATACAATAAATATCAGAAAATACAGTTATTAATAGATTAGGAGAGAATAGTATGTCAATACCACTATATTATAAAAAAATCCGTGAGCAATTAGGGCATGAACTAATATTCATGCCGAGTGTAGCTGCTATTATAAAAAATAAACAGGGGGATATTTTATCTCGCATTAACGGGCAGTAAGACTCCCATCTCAAAATTCAGCGAAAGCAAAGAAGTTAGGTGGGGGATCAACTGCCCGTAAAAGCCCGATTGGTTCAACTAATAATCAGTGGGGGATAATAAAACCCCCACTGATTAAAGTTTCACTTTATTTCAATATCCTGGTGGGGAATACTGGAGTTTGCCAGCTGGAGCAATTGAACTTGGGGAAACTCCAGAAGAAGCAGTAGTTAGGGAAGTTTGGGAAGAAACAGGATTGAAAGTACAAGTAAAAAAACAAAAAGGAGTATTTGGAGGAGAAAAGTACCGCCATACATATTCGAATGGTGATGAAGTAGAATATATTATTGTTGTGTTTGAGTGTGAAGTTAGCGGTGGCGAGTTGAAATCGATAGATGGTGAATCGTTAAAACTAAAATATTTCCCTTTATCTGAAAAGCCCCTTTTAGCATTGCCATACCCAGATAAAATATTTTTATAAATCTAAAATAGCACACCGTATTTATTGCAGGTGTGCTATTTATATAACCCCGTCGTATACATTTCCGTCAATGTATGTACTATCTCTTCTAACTCTAATTTTTTATCATTTTTCACAATCGCCCAAAGAAACATCTCATTCATTGCGAACCAAGCACGTGCTACAATTTCTTTATTTAATTCAGGCTGTGCTAATCCACTTTCTTGAGAGTATGTAATATCCTGCGTAATATTGTTTATGAAGCGTTCCCGTATCTCGTCCCATTTTTTACGTATCTCTTTTGATAATCCGATTGCTTCTTCTACAACTTGTAAAATAGCTCGTTCTTTCTTTGCTAGTTGTAGAAATGCTCTAACTTGATTTCGAATCATTTTATGAGCTTCTTCCTTCGTTTGAGGCAAAAAGGAGCGCTTGGCAATATTATGAAATTGATTCATAACATCTTCCATTAAACTAATTAGGAGATCGTCTTTGTTTTTGAAGTATACATATGCTGTTCCGTAACCGGTTTCTGCATGTTTAATAATTTGTGTAATTGTCGTTTTTTGAAATCCGTTACGTATAAAAATAGTGTAACCAGAGTGTAGTAGTTTCTTCTTCGTTTCTAAGGAGCGGTGTTTTCTTGATGAAAGGGTAGAGTTTTTCAAAGAATCACCTCTTTATACTGAAATATCTGAAAATATAAGTGTATTGTAAAAGAAATTCATATATAAAGTCAACTGACATAATATCATTGACGTCGTATCAATTGAGGTGATATATTTCAATTAGTTAGAATAAAAAGAAAATTAAAAGAAGGTGACACCATGTATAAAGAACCATTTCAACCGAATTATGAATATGCGCTTGAATGTGATAAACATGATGAACTGAAAGATTTTCAAACTGAATTCTATAAAAAAGAAGGTACTATATATTTAGATGGAAACTCATTAGGGCTACTTTCAAAAAGAGCAGAGAAATCATTACTTACGTTGCTAGATTCGTGGAAAGAGTATGGCATTGACGGCTGGACAGAAGGTGAACACCCGTGGTTCTTCCTTTCAGAGAAATTAGGTAAACTTACAGCCCCTCTTATTGGAGCTTTACCGGAGGAAACTATTGTAACCGGTTCTACGACTACAAATATACACCAAGTTATTGCGACGTTTTATGAACCGAAAGGAATACGTACAAAAATACTTGCGGATGAATTAACTTTCCCGTCAGATATTTATGCACTTCAAAGTCAAATACGTTTAAAAGGATTAGACCCAGATGAGCATCTAGTAAGAGTGAAAAGCCGAGATGGTAGAACACTTTCTGAAGAAGATATTATTCATGCGATGGAAGATGATATCGCTTTAATTTTATTACCTTCTGTTTTATATAGAAGTGGTCAAATTCTTGATATGAAACGTTTAACAACGGAAGCACATAAACGAGACATTCATATCGGATTTGATTTATGTCATTCAATAGGATCTATTCCGCATCATTTCAAAGATTGGGATGTTGATTTTGCTGTTTGGTGCAATTATAAATATTTAAATGCAGGACCGGGTGGTGTTGCAGGACTTTATGTAAATAATAAACATTTTAATAGACTGCCAGGATTGTCTGGATGGTTTAGTTCTAAAAAAGATAAGCAGTTTGATATGGAGCATACATTAACAGCCGCTGATTATGCAGGTGCTTATCAAATTGGTACACCTCACGTATTAAGTATAGCACCATTAATTGGTTCTCTTGAAATTTTCAAAGATGCTGGTATTGAACGTTTACGTGAGAAATCTTTACATATTACGAGATACATGCTGAATTTAATTGATCATGAATTAAAAGATTTCGGATTTACAATTGGAAATCCGTTAGAGGATGAAAGTCGAGGCGGGCACATTTATTTAGAGCATGCAGAAGCAGCACGTATATGTAAAGCGCTAAAGGCAAATGGAGTAATTCCAGATTTTAGAGCGCCAAATGGAGTGAGACTTGCGCCGGTCGCTTTATATAACACATACGAAGAAGTGTGGAAATCTGTACAAATATTAAAGGGAATTATGAAAGAAGAAAAGTATAAGCAGTTTGAAAATAAGCGAGAGGTTGTGGCATAAGTATGAAAACATCAGAGTGGATTGATATTTCACAACCGCTAAATAATAATATTGCAACGTGGCCAGGAGACACACCGTTCTCGTATGAAGTTTCATGGTCAAAAGAAGAAAGCGGCTCGGTAAATGTCGGAAAGTTAACGATGAGTATTCATACAGGCACTCATATTGATGCACCATTTCATTTTGATAATGATGGAAAGAAAGTATTGGATTTAGATGTTCAAGTTTATGTTGGCCCAGCACGAATTATTGACGTTTCTAATCTTGAAAGCATCGGGAAAAAGGAATTAGAAAACTTTCATTTAGAAGGTGTAGAACGATTATTATTACGTACATCTTCACATGGAAAAACTGAAGAATTTCCAGATGTGATCCCTCATTTACGTGCAGACATAGCACCTTTTCTATCAGAGAAAGGTATTCGTTTAATCGGAGTAGATGTACCATCAGTTGATCCGTTAGATGATAAAGAATTAGCAGCGCATCATCAATTATTTAAACATGGAATTCATATTTTAGAAAATGTCGTATTAGATCATGTAGCAGACGGTGATTATGAACTTATTGCATTACCACTTGCATTAACTGATGCAGATGGAAGTCCAGTTCGAGCCGTTATTAGACCAATATAAGTAGAATTATATAAAAGGGGCGTTTGGCTAATATGAAAAAAAATGAAAAAGTAATTATGGAAAAAGGGATTCATACGGATTTTAAAGAGAATATGACGTATGGGGAGTATTTACAATTAGATAGTTTACTATCTTCTCAAAAAAGATTATCGGACCATCATGATGAAATGTTATTTATCGTTATCCACCAAGCAAGTGAGCTTTGGATGAAGCTCATTTTACATGAGCTAAATGCGGCGATTGAATCTATTAAACAAGATAAATTACAACCAGCTTTTAAAATGTTAGCACGTGTATCAAAAATTCAGTCTCAAATTATTCAATCTTGGGATATTCTTGCGACATTAACACCATCAGAATATATTGAGTTTCGTGATTCACTCGGTCAAGCTTCAGGTTTTCAATCGTATCAATATCGTATGATTGAGTATGCACTTGGCTATAAAACGCCGCACGCATTAAAAATTTATGAAAAGGATCCAGAATTACATGCACGACTTCATAAAGCGCTACATGCACCAAGTCTATATGATGTCGCGATTCAAGCATTAGTAAAAGAAGGATTCCCTATTCATAAAGATGTGTTAAACCGTGATATTACGCAGCCTTATGAAGAAGATGCAACAGTAGAAGCGGCGTGGTTAGAAGTGTATGTGGATGTGAAAAAATATTGGAATTTATATCAGCTTGCTGAAAAATTGATTGATATTGAAGACTGGCTACAACAATGGCGTTTCCGTCATATGAAAACAGTAGAAAGAATTATTGGACATAAAATGGGAACAGGTGGATCCTCCGGTGTTTCTTATTTAAAACGAGTACTTGATCAAAGATTCTTCCCAGAGCTTTGGAATGTTCGTACGAAATTATAAAAATAAACCTGTCAGTTCATTATGGCTGACAGGTTTATTTTTATTTGAGCACAATTATGTTTAAAATGAAGTAACAAGATATAATAAATGGAGTAACTATTTAAATGGAGGTAAAGTTTTTGGATTTCAAGCAACTAGAAAATAAATTCGAAAAGAAAAAAGTGAATACATTTCTTGTTTATCAAAAAGGGGAATTAACAACTGAGTATTATAAAACACCTGAATGTGCAAATAACTTATATAAAATAAATTCGATTACAAAAAGTATCGTATCTTTATTAATTGGTATTGCAATTGATAAGGGCTATATAAATGATATACATACACCGATTACAGAGTGGATTGAAAATGTACCTGGGGAAAAACATGATTTGACGCTTTATCACTTATTAACAATGACTACTGGTGAGGATTGGAAAGAGTTTGGGAATGGAGTAGTATTCCCAAATGACTTTGTAGAATCAGAGAACTGGGTACAGTACATATTAGAAAAGCCAATAATTGAAAAACCTGCTACAAAAATGAATTATAATTCAGGTTCTTCTCATTTACTGAGCTATATTATTCAAGAAGCTACTGGAATGTCGACAGAGCGGTTTGCAAAGAAATATTTATTTGATCCATTAGAAATTAACGAATACGAATGGCAACAAGATCCGCAGGGTATATATGTTGGCGGCTTCGGTATGAAAATGAAATCTACAGATTTATTAAAATTAGGAAAATTATGTTTACAAAATGGATATTGGAATGGGAAAGAAATTGTATCAGCACAATGGTTAGAAGAGTCAAGCAGGGCGCAATTTGAAACATATGAACATGTCGGTGCATATGGATATCACTGGTGGGTATTACATAACGAAAGATTTCACATACCGTATTGTATATATTTCGCTATGGGATATGGCGGACAATACATCGTTATCATTCCTCAGTTAGAAGTAGTAGCTATTATAAGTAGTCATATGCCAAAGCGTGGGCTCGTTCCATTAAAATTATTTATTGAGCATGTACAGGGAAATTCTAATTATTTATAAGAAAAGGAGGGAATGTATGAGGGGTGAAAAAACTTTATCTTTATTTAGATTATGTTTAAGTCTTCTAGCATGTAGCGCCATTATTACGCAATTCATAATCAGGGCACAAGTGAAACCGTTCAATCCAGTTAACTTTTTTAGTTTCTTTACGATCGAAAGTAACATTTTAGTTGCATGTATTCTCCTTTTAAGCAGTATCGGAACAGCTACATTTGGTCGATCAGAGCAGTTTGGTATACTTCGTGGTGCGGCAACGGTATATATACTTACGACAGGACTAATTTATTTTTTACTATTAAGAGGATTAGAAGAATCACTTCAAACTGCAATACCATGGGTAAATACGGTGCTGCATTATATCATGCCAATTACCATGCTTTTAGATTGGATTTTAAATCCACCAAATAAGAAAATCACCTGGAAAAAAGCTGCAAGTTGGCTCTTATTCCCGTTTTTTTACGTTGTATATAGCTTATTACGTGGTCCAATCGTAAATTGGTATCCATATCCTTTTTTAGATCCGAGAATAGGAGGATATGGTAGAGTCCTTTTATATAGTATAGGGATAGCTGTTGTAATTGGCGCTATTTGTATATTGGTAAGATTTTTAGGGAATCGAAATTTTAGGAAAGAATTTTAGAAATGCAAGAACCCCCACTGTTTCTGTTTTTAACAGTGGGGGTTCACTTTATCTACTCGTCTTCTGAAACGACAACTTTATAAATTTCTCCGTCTTCGTTTCAAATTCTACATCAACAAAAACACCATATTCTTTTCCATCTTCACGTAACCACAATTTAAATTTTTCAACAGTTATTTGAACTGTTTTGGGTTTTCTACCTATATGTAGATAATCAATAATTTCTGCTTTTGGGTATTGTTCTTTCGTCTTTTCTACGGCAAGTTTACCCCATTTGGCATACGGCGGCTGCGCATGAACAATTGATGAGCCTGTATATATATTTGAACATGTTGTTAGGAACAGAATGACGAGTGCGACACGTTTTAACGATTTCTTCATGATGAACTCCTTTTATCCTTTTTTTATATTGTTTACATATTTTTTCAACGATATTAGTTTGGATTTTTTTGTCTTCTTTACATAAAAGCGAGGCTTTTACAAAACATAACCAAGAAATCATTTCTGTAATTAAGGAGGGAAAAGTATGCGCCAAAAAGCTATTTTTAAAATAGCAGTTTTACTTGCGTTCATAGGACTGTCTTTAATGGTCAGTAGTATACAACTAAAGAATGTAGAAGCTTTTTCTAATCAAGTCATTCAAAGAGGAGCATCTGGCGAAGATGTCATTGAACTGCAATCTCGTTTGAAATATAACGGATTTTATACGGGAAAAGTGGATGGTGTTTTCGGATGGGGTACATATTGGGCACTTCGGAATTTTCAAGAGAAATTCGGATTACCCGTTGATGGTTTAGCTGGAGCTAAAACGAAGCAAATGCTCGTGAAGGCAACGAAGTATGACAAGTCCACTGCCAATAAAGGAAATAGTGGTAGTACTGCACAAAAAAATAAACCATCTCAAAATAAAGGGACAAATGTTCCGAATGGTTATTCGCAAAATGACATTCAACTCATGGCAAACGCAGTATACGGGGAATCACGTGGTGAACCGTATTTAGGACAAGTTGCAGTAGCTGCTGTTATTTTAAATCGTGTTACAAGTGCATCATTTCCAAATACCGTTTCAGGAGTAATATTTGAGCCAAGAGCCTTTACGGCAGTTGCGGATGGGCAAATATATTTAACGCCAAATGAAACAGCGAAAAAAGCTGTATTAGATGCGATTAATGGATGGGATCCAACAGGAAATGCTTTATATTATTTCAATCCAGATACTGCGACTAGTAAATGGATTTGGACTCGTCCACAAATTAAAAAAATCGGTAAACATATTTTCTGTAAATAGAGCGGAGGTGGGACAATGTTACGAGGTATTATCATTGTATTATTAACAGTCGGTGTAGTAGGAACAGGATACTGGGGCTATAAAGAGCACCAAGAGAAAAATGCGGTTTTAATTAGAGCGGAAAATAGCTATCAACGTGCATTCCATGATTTAGCATACGAAGTCGATTTATTACACGATAAAATTGGCACAACACTTGCGATGAATTCACGATCATCTTTATCACCTGCATTAGCGGATGTATGGCGTTTAACATCTGAAGCTCGCTCAGATGTAGGGCAACTTCCTTTAACATTAATGCCATTTAATAAAACGGAAGAATTTTTAGCGAATATCGGTGATTTTAGTTACCGTGCAGCCATTCGTGATTTAGAAAAAGAGCCTTTAAATGAGCAAGAATATAAAACGTTGCAAACTTTATATTCAAATGCAGGAAATATACAAGATGAACTAAGAAAAGTACAACATCTTGTTTTGAAAAATAATTTACGCTGGATGGATGTAGAAATGGCACTTGCATCAAATCGCGATCCAGCAGATAACACAATTATTGATGGATTGAAAACTGTAGAGAAAAACGTAACATCATATTCTTCTACAAACTTCGGACCGACCTTTACAAGTGCGCAAAAAAATAAAAAAGGCGGATTTGAAGCGCAAGGAAAGGCAATTTCTAAAGATGAAGCGGCGAAAATTGCAAAATCGTTTTTGAATTTAAAAGGAAATGAAAAAGTAGATGTTGAGAAAAGCGGAAAAGGTGCGAAAGAATCCTTCTATAGTGTGAAAATTAAAGATGAAGCAACGAACAATGAGTTCTATATGGATATTACGGGAAAAGGAGGATATCCAATTTGGGTTATGAATAACCGCGAAATTAAAGAACAGAAAGTTAGTTTAAACGATGCAGGTAGTAAAGGTTTGAAATTTTTAAAGGACCATAAGTTTAATAATATGGAGCTTTATGATAGCTCTCAATATGATAATGTTGGTGTGTTTACGTATGTAGTAAATGAAAATGGAGTACGAATTTATCCAGAAGCAATCCAAATGAAAATTGCTTTAGATGACGGTTCTATCGTAGGGTTCTCCGCAAAAGAATATTTAGCGTCGCATCAAAAACGAACAGTTCCATCGGCAAAGTTAACTGTAGCAGAAGCAAGAAAGAAAATCAATCCGGATGTGAAAGTAATGGAAGAACGTAAAGCTGTAGTAGTCAATGATTTGCATAATGAAGTACTTTGCTATGAATTTGTAGGTACTTTAGGAAAAGATACGTACCAAATATTCATTAATGCTAATAGTGGGGCCGAAGAAAAGGTAAAGAAAATGCAAGCTGTTGAAAAAATTTATGATTAAACCTTAATAGTGAAGTGGTGAAAATAATGAAAACTCTAATATATATATTGATGCTTTGCTTCGTTATAACTGGATGCAGTATTGGAAAAAAAGACAATCCAAACGAAAAGCCGGAACAAAAAAATGTCTCAATGAAAAATGTTAATTATACGAATAAATCAAATAAGCCAAATGAAAAAGCAGCAGATCATTTAGCATCTTTAGCTGCAAGTGTGCCAGGTGTGAATGATGCGACAGCCGTAGTAGTCGGCAAATATGCAATTGTAGGTATAGACGTAAAAGCAAAACTTGATCGAACTCGAGTTGAATCAATTAAATACTCTGTTGCAGAAAGTTTAAAAAATGATCCTGACGGTGCTAATGCAGTCGTTGTAGCAGATGTTGATACGTATGAACGCCTCAAACAAATTGGAAAGCAAATTAAAAAAGGAAAAACAGGTGAAGGTATACTAGATGAATTAGCGGCTATTGTGGGCCGAGTAATGCCACAAGTTCCAAATGATATGATTGAAAATAGAGAAACGAATCCAATTAAAGATAATGATAAACAATTACCAAAAGATGAAAAACAAGAGCTAAGAAAAGAACAGGATGATCAATCAAATAATCATTTGAATAAATGAAATTAGCCTCGTACTTAATTGTACGAGGTTTTTGAATATAATATTAAATATTCAGTTTATTTTTAAGGGAATATATGGTTTAATTATGATGGGAGGGACAACTGTTATGATGAAAAAAAGCGCATGTATATTGTTTAGTTTTTGCTTAGGTTTCAGTATGACAGCGTGTGAACAAAGAAAAGAAGTGAAAAATCAAACAGCAACTTCTTCTACTGTGATGGAAAGGCAACAGAAAGCGTCTATCAATATAAACCATTTCTCGAACATAAATGAAGGAATGACTTATACAGAAGTAAAAGATTTAATTGGTTGTGAAGGGGATTTACTTATAGAAGAAGGGGTAGAGCATTCTACACAAATTAAACAAATTTTTGCTTGGAAAGGAAACGATCCAAATTCATTTGTTGAAATTACCTTTTTAGATGGAAGAGTGCATTCAAAAGTACAGCAAGGTATAAGTTAATAAGCAAAAAATGGGAGAGTTTAGCATGAACATACACACAGGGGAAATTCAATTAGTTCCGTATAAGGAGAAATATAAAGAAGTTATACAAACATTTACTTTACCAAGTGAACAAGTTCAGTTTACATCAGATCCAAGCGCATTACTGGAGAAAGCAAAAAGTGATCGTACAAAAAATGTGATTGTTATTTTAGATTACAATGGGGTACCGGTTGGTCTTTTCGCATTGCAAACGGGAGATAGAGTAAAGGAGTTCACGGATAATGAGGATGCTTTACTTTTAACATCATTTTCTATTAATCACAATAGACAAAGAAAGGGATACGCTAAAAAGTCATTGTTATTATTAGAAGAGTTTGTAAAACGTTATTTTCCAATAAAAAATGAAGTTGTACTTGCTGTGAATGAAAGAAATATTCCTGCACAAAATTTATATGCAAAAGTCGGCTTCCAAGATAAAGGTTTTAGAAGAATGGGACCAATTGGCCAACAAATAATAATGCATTTACCTATAATGAAATAATGAGATAGAAAACTTACTCTTGAATATTCATGTAGTAGGTTTTTTTATTTTAACAATATATAATATATGTATATAAAATGAAACAGAAATGAAGGATATAAAAAATGAATCAAGATAGACAATGGAATATTGTTGGGGGAAGAGTGATTAAAACTGGGATTGCAGTTTTTCTTACAGTGTTAGTTTGTAAATTTTTTAACATCCCAACTATTTTTGCTGTAATAACAGCAATTGTTACAATTGAACCAACTGCAACAGACTCAATAAAAAAAGGGTTTATTCGCTTTCCGGCCTCAACAATTGGATCGGCATATGCCATGACTTTCACATTTTTCCTAGGCCATCAAGCAATTTCTTATGCATTAGCTGCGATGTTTACGATTGTTACATGTCAAAAACTAAGGTTACATGCGGGAACATTAGTCGCGACTTTAACTGCTGTAGCTATGATTCCAATTACGGCAGATCATTATTTTACTGCATTTTTAATTCGTTTAGCTACTACATCTACTGGTATTATAGTATCTACTTTAGTGAATTTTTTCATTTTCCCACCACACTACACGAAAACGATTTTTGGATGTACAGAGGATCTATTTGCTAAAACAGCAAATATTATGGAAGAATGGATTACTGCATTACTTGCAGGAAAAGGTATGAAAAAGGAGACAGCTCAGGATCTATCTAAATTGACTTTATTATTGCATAAGGCGATACAATTTGTTCAATATGAGCAGAAAGATTGGAAATATCATCACCATACAAAGAAGGAAATGAGAAGCTTTTTACTTGTACAAAAGCAATTGCATTTATTACAGCAAATCATTTACCATATAGATAATTTAGCTCGAGTGTCAATTGAGACCTGTGACTGGTCACAAAGTGAAAGGGAAATATTACAACAAACAACTTATTCTATAATTGCTATATTGAGAAACCGTTGTAATGAAATTGATGAGGAACATTTTAAACTTATTGCTGAATTAGACAAGCAATTTTGGAGTTATAAAAATGATTTAAAAGATTATAAACCAGATCATTATCATCACCATTTTTCAAGTGAATCTATTATTTTATTTGAGGTATTATCTATTCATGATATGTTAGAAGAATTAAAACAAATATCCGAGAAATATGAGTGGGAAAATCAATTCAGTTGATAAATTCATTTTATTGTGGGGGAATAATATGACAATTTATGTTGCACTACTAAGAGGAATCAATGTCGGTGGACATAAAGTAATCAAAATGGCTGATTTAAAACGATTGTTTGAATCAATAGAATTAAAACATGTGAAAACATATATACAAAGTGGTAATATCGTGTTCGAATCTGAGGAAGGTATAAACTTTCTAAAGGACCGAATACAATCTGAAATGAAAAATGAATTTGATTTCGATGTTCCAGTCATGCTAAGAACACATGATGAATTTATAAATATTATTAAACAATGTCCGTATGAAGTTCATTCATTGTTAGAAGGAGAAAGTGTTCATGTTGCTTTTTTAGCTAATGTACTTTCTGAAGAAGAGAGTAGTAAATTGCTTACATTTAAAAGTGAACTTGAAGATTGCTATATAGATGAGAAGGTTGCTTATTTGTTTTTCAAAAATAGCATTCGAAATTCTAAATTAATGAACCAGTTTCAGAAGTTACATACACCAGCTACAGTTAGGAATTGGCGGACTGTGAATAAATTAAAAGCAATTGTAGAGAGTATGTAAATATAAAAAGATGAGGTTTTCTACATGTAGAAAACCTCATCTTTTTACTTATATTGTTTTGCAACTATGAGTTCGACAATAGGATAAATAAAGAATGAAGAGCAAATTGCGATGAACAGAGGGAGGTTTTTAACGCCATCTAAATTAGCCCCCATAGAAAATCCTTCGGAGAAGATTAATAAAAGGAACATTATAACTACAAGAACAAAATACGCAATTTTAAAGCTTTTATATGTAATTTGTTGGCCCATTTCATCTTGACTTTCTTCTGATACACCGTGGGGATCTCCCCAAGTAATGTGATTAATTAAATTACTAAGTATTAACGAAATAGCAAAAATCGTACTACCCAAAATAGAACCTTCAGTGATGTATTTATATGTGCCATGTACTATTATTGCAATTAATGCTAAAACAATGATGATAAAAATAGTTTTTTTAGTATTCAATAAATAATTGCCCCCCTCGATTGTAAAAAACTCTTTACAAATATAAGTATAAAATTGGAAAAGTATCATGTCAAATACTTTTTACATAAAATATGTAAGTATGCAATATTTTGGTTTTATGATAAATAAAAAATTACAATACATTTGAATGTAAAAGAATGGGCTCGCATATATTTGGAAGGGATGTCAGATTAATTTAGGGGGTAGTTATGTCTATACTTTTAAAAGCTGGTGCAGATGCAGGAAACAACGGTTTGAAGTTAATGGTGAAAGGGCAAGACCCTATTTTTATTCCGAGTATTTATTCTTTATATATAGGTGAGCCTACAGGACTCTTAGATGAGGTAGATGTTTCATTATCTGAATTAGAAAACCACATTGATGTGACTATAAGTTCGCCATCGTTAATGCTAAATAATGTACGATACATCGTTGGAGAAAAAGTCATTCAAGATCAATTAAAAGGTACTGAGGTAGAGAAGAAATCGAATAAGTCAACGGATGAGTTAATGGTTATTACAATACTATCAGGTTTGGCGGTAAGCGCTATGCGTCAAAGTCCAACTTCTAGCCATATTAATATTCGTTATGATTTATCTGTCGCTCTTCCTATGCAGCTTATTACACAAGAAATAGCTGCTGAAAATGCAAAACGTTATATGGGAAATCATAAGGTTATTTTCCATTATCCGAACGGACGCGATGTGACAATTAATGTTTCAATTGAGTTTTGTAAATGCCTGCCTGAGGGCGCATCTGGGACGTGGGGCATTGTATACGATGAAGAAGGAAATGTTGTGAAACATAAAATAGAATGTGAGCCGAATCAAGTTTCTGAAATTGATTTTGTAGATAAGACTCTACTCTCTTTTGATATTGGTGCAGGGACGACAGAAGAAGTTGTTTCATTAGGGGTAAATTTCCGTCCGCAACTAAGTAAAGGTTTATCTTATGGTGTAAAAGAGACGTTATTACAAATTATCACGAGATGGAACCGAAAGTATCCAACTAAGACGATTGATAGTATTACAGAATTCAATCAAATTTATTTAAATGATAAGCATCCGAGAAATACCTTATTAGTTGAGGAATCACAGCCGGCACTATTAGGTTTAGCAGCTCGTGTTGCAACAGATATTATAAATAAAATTGATGATATGAAAGACGATCCATACGTGTTTATTTATGGCGGTGGTGCAGTAATTATTAAAAACAGTTTAAAAATGATTTTAAAGCAAAAAGGACGACTCAAAAATGTAATCTTTGTAGATAATCCGTTATTTACCAATGCACGAGGATTATTAGTCTATACTTGTTCGCCAAAATATAGAGAGCATAAGCAAAAAGAGTTAGGATTTACAAACTTAACGATAAGTTAGTTGGTGGAAGTATGCGATCTAGGCGATATAAACGTGGTGATCGAGTAAAAATCAATATTCATAAATCGGTATCACCTGAAATGCTTGCGTGGCTGAATAAACAATCAAATCCAACTAATTTCTTCTTTTTTGCTGCGCAGCAACTATTTAAACAAGTAGGAGATATTGACGTTTCTAAAGCTTTACCAAGCAGCCATGTTTTCTCATTATATGTGGAGCCTTCATCCTTATTAAAAGTTGAAGTAAACCCTTTTAAAAACATGACACTAGAAACAAATACATCCACCGAAAATGCAAAAAAAAAATTATGGGAATCTGTTGATCAATTAGATTGTCCATTTTTTTAAACATAGAAAAATATAAGAAGTCCCATCACTATACATACGAATACAGTGATGGGTTTTTGTTTGTAAATAGAAGGGGCACAATATAATTTGTGCCCCTTTTGTTAATTATTTGTTTGTCTAAATTTCAGATGTATGTTTAGAAACAGCAGTAATTATGTTTTCCCAGTCATCTGGATGGTTTTCATGGCCTGCCCCTTTAAGAGTTAATAGTACTGAGTTTGGAATTTCATCAATTAGTGCGAGGCCATGTTCGAATGGGAGTGCTGTATCATCTGTTCCGTGAATAACCAATGTAGGTGCTTGTATGGAGTGAAGTACACCTTCATATGCATCATCACCTTGAAGTAAAGCATGATTAAACATACTTAATAAATTATTTGCGCGTTCTATTTCTTGTTTTACTTGTGTATAAACTCTATTTTCATCAAATATTCGTTCTGATCCACATAATAGACGAGATCCTGAAACTAAATACTCTGCCACATCGTTTTTATTTGTCCAATCTATACTTGTGCCATTTACATGATGTGTTAAAATTCTTTCATCCATTGGAGGTAAATCGCGAGTATTGTCATCAGATCCTATTACACTAGTCGCTAGTAAAGTTAGCGTCAAAATTCTTTCGGGATGTTTTATAGCGGCAATTTGAGCAATCATACCACCTAATGACATACCAAATAGGTGAGCTTTATCAATATGATAAGCATCTAGTACTCCAATTGCATCTTCAGCCATATCTGTTACTGTATAATTGGAAGTTCTAGGTTCGTAGGCAACAGAGCGTCCAACATCACGGTTATCAAAGCGAATAACAAATTTCCCCGTACTAGCCAACAGCTCACAAAACTCTTCGTCCCAATAAACCATGGAACATGTAGCGCCCATAATTAATAAAATAGCAGGGTTCTTAGGGTTCCCAAAGCTTTCTGTACATATATCAATTCCGTTTATTTTAAATATCTTTTCACTCATATAGTTAGCCTCATTTCTTTTGAATTTAATTAATAAAACAGTTTTGGATGATTCTAAGATGTGTGTAAGATTTGTTTTGAAATTCATCCAGTATTAACGAGCAGTAGGAGCCCAATTGGTGAGGGCTGATTAAAGTTTCACTTTATAATGCTTCTTGCATAATTACCCCCAAAAATAATTATATGGTAATTCAAGACAAAAAAATTTGAGAAATAATTGTATGTTATTAAAATAAACAGCAAGGAGGAGAGGAAATGAAAGCAATTGTTATTGATCGATATGGCAGTGTTGAAGAATTGAAAGAAAGACAAGTTTTAAAATCGGTTGTTAAGAATAACGAAAAAGCTCAACAATAAATAATAGCCCATACTACACATTGTCATTTTCGGGTATTATTTATTGTTGGCTATTGTGTTATTACTTCTAACAAATACTGTTTCGTATTGTATCATGTAATTTCTCTAATCCAATTGGCATATCTTTCTCGTTTAACATTGAATAGCTAATTCTTAATTGGTTATCATTTGTTTCGTAGTTTAATAGACAAGCTGTTCCTGGTAAAAAAGAGACATCTACTTCATTTGCTTTTTGTAATAAGGTAAAGGGATCTATCGAATCAGGCAGTTTCACCCATAAATTAAAACCGCCATTTGGTATCTCAAAGTTTAGTCCTTTTAATGGCGATAGTATATCAATTGTTAAATCACGTCTCATTTGTAAAGCTGTACGTAATTTTTCTAAATGATTTTTCATACGTTCCGCACGTAAGAAAGGTAGAAGTGCCTTCTGTGTTAATAAAGGACTACCGATATCCATGGAACCTTTCACTGCATATAGCCATTCAAAAATAGGACCATCGGCAAAAAGTGCTGCGATACGGAGTCCTGGTGCTAACGTTTTACTAAATCCTTTTATATATATCACGTGGCCATCCTTATCAAAACTTTTGATTGGTGGTGGGACTATAGCACCTTCAAAATATATTTCTCCGAAAGAATCATCTTCAATGATAAAAAATTGATATAGCTCCGCTAGTTCTATAAGTTCCATTCTTCGTTCTTTACTCATTACTGTACCTGTCGGGTTCTGGAAGGTGGGATTTGTATACAATAAAACAGGATTTTTACTTTGACAAATATCATCAATTAAGTCGGAGCGAACTCCATGATTATCAAGAGAAATAGGAATGATTTGAACACCTTTATTGATGAAAACGTCAAGCGCAGCACTGTAACATGGACTTTCTACTAATACGATATCTCCAGGTTTTAATAATGTTTGAGCAATTAAATCAATTCCTTGTTGTGCTCCGCTTGTAATTAATAATTGAGATGGGTCCGTCACTAATTTCTGGTGTTCATTTAAGTAATTTGCTATTTCAACTCGCAGTTCATAATCGCCTTGAACTGGCCCATAAGTTGCTAACAACATCGGATTTTTATCTAGCAATTTATGCATTTCGTCTGCCAAAAATGGATTTGGTAACAGACGAGGATACAGAATTGCTTGTGAAAAATCATAATATTTACGGTGCTTATTCATTGCATATTGAGAACGCATAACATTAATAGATCTTGATTGTTGCCATTTATACGGTATCGGTTTGAAATCTTTCTTTACACGTTTATATATGTAAGCACCTTTTCCTTGTTCGATGCGTATATACCCTTTCGTTTCTAACTGTTTATACGCTTTACGAACAGTTAATACATTGATTTGTAAATCTGTGGCCATACAACGTAAAGAAGGAAGGGATTCACCATGTGAAAGCATACCACTTTGTACTCTTTCAACAATTTGCATATATATTTGCTTGTAATACGGTATGTTTGATTCTTTACGCAATACAATCTTCATAGTTTCACCTATTTTTCTTTTTAATTTAATTAAAGCGAAAAATATATAGGGAATCAACTACAACTTGAAGTAACTGTTATATGTATTGATACACTGTTATACACCATACCCTCTATACTCATTTTAAGAGTAAAAAGGAGGAAGAAAAATGGTCATTTTTAATTACATTTTAGTATGTATTATTTTCGGGACAACATTTTTAACAATAAAAATTGGAATTGAAGCAGGGGCGCCACCGTTGTTTTCAGCAGGAATTCGATTCTTTTTAGCGGGCATAATCCTTATGATTATTTTTAAACTAAAGCGAAAAGAAATTATGCCACATATATTTTCAAAACGTATTATGTATGCTGGATTTTGTTTAACATTTATGACATTCGCAAGTTTATATTGGTCAGAACAATATATTTCTTCGGGATTAGCTGCTGTTCTTTCTGCTACGGGACCAATGATGATTTTATTAATACAAGCAAAGAGGAATAGGGAGAAATTACAAAAGGAACAACTCGTTGCCTTAGTTATTGCACTAATAGGTGTTATATTTGTTTCTTTACCAGGAATGCATCAACAAGTAAGTTTCATATGGAGTATTGCTTGTATTGTTTTAGTTATAGGAGAGTTATTTTACGGAATAGGCTCTATTCGTTCGAAAGAAATACTTTCAGATTTATCAAATGTATCACCATTTCTTATTAACGGAATTCAAATGTTTTATGGAGGGATTTTACTATTAATCGCATCTATTATTGTAGAACAACCAAATGTAACTGTATTAACTTCATGGAGTGTACAATGGCCTATTTTATATCTCATATTTATCGGATCGATCGGTGGACACGGATTATATTACTGGCTCTTATCAAAAACAAACCCAGTATTTCCATCGACGTGGTTATATGTATCACCATTAATAGCAATTATCGTAGGTTATATCGTATTAGGAGAACCCTTAAATCCTACAATGGGAATGGGAGCTTGTCTTATATTGATTGGTGTATTTTTGGCCAATCGTTCAACACTACGGACTTATTTCAAAAAAGGGCGGTTATTAGAGAAGGAGATGTAGTTTAATAAAGCAACAGCCCTGTATATTACAGGACTGATAAAATCAAAAACACAGTTGGAAAAATAACCAACTGTGTTTTTGATAATTAATTCACTTTTTTAATAAAGCCTTTATAATGACGTTTTACAAGCTGGCTTTCTAACGTCTTCATAGTTTCTAGTGCTACACCGACAATGATAAGTAAGCTTGTACCACCAATTTGGGCAGAAGGTGGTAACGTAGCAATTTTCGTGAATACGAGCGGTAATATAGAAATTGCACCTAAGAAAATTGCACCAATAAATGTTAAACGGTATAAAATTTTAGTTACATATTGTTCAGTTGCTTTACCAGGACGAATACCAGGAACATATCCATTTTGCTTTTTCAAATTCTCAGCCATTTGTTCAGGATTTACTTGAATAAATGCGTAGAAGTATGTGAAAGCAACGATAAGACCGACATAAAGTGTCATTCCAATTGGATGTGCGAAATCAAGATTTGCAACTAACCATTTTGATATGATTGAATCAGGGAAGAGCTGCGCAATTGTACGCGGCGTCATTAAAAATGCAGAAGCAAAGATAACTGGTATAACACCAGCACTATTTACTTTAAGAGGTAAATGAGTGTTTTTTGCTCCTTGATATTGATTGTTTCCTGAAACAGCTTTTGCATATTGTATCGGTATTTTACGTACAGCTTGTTGAATGTAAATAACGCCAACAACTATCGCTAAAATTACGAGTCCGATTAAAACAATTTTTATTATGTGCATGAATAGCTGATCGCCAGCATTTTGGAATTGTTGTAAATAAATTTGATTTGCAACATTTGGAATCGCGGCAACGAGACCTGCGAAGATAATCATCGAAATACCATTACCAACTCCGTTAGCGGTAATTTGTTCGCCTAACCAAAGTAAAAATGCAGTACCTGCAGTTAAAACTGTCGCAATAAATAAGTATGTAGTCCAGCTTTGATCTGTTATTAATTGTCCACCTGCTATATTATTAAAGCCATAAGACATTCCGATGGCCTGTATGAATGCGAGAATGATTGTAAAGTATCGAGTGAATTGAGCTGATTTCTTACGGCCCATTTCTCCTTGCTTTGCCCATTCCGAAAACTTAGGTATAACATCCATTTGTAGTAATTGTACTATGATGGAAGCTGTAATATATGGTGTAATACCTACAGCAAAGATTGAGAAATGTTGCAATGCTCCTCCACCAAATACGTTTAACATACCTAGAACGTTAGCTTGATCTTGTACTTTTAATACCTCTGCGTTAGTATGAGGAACTGGAATAAACGTGCCAATTCGAAAAACGATTAACATCGCTAGTGTAAAAAGGATTTTCCTTCTTATCTCAGCTACTCTCATGAAATTTGAAATCGTACGAAACATTATGTCGCCTCCTATATTTTTATCAGTAAAAACTGATTATTATACCCTATGAAGTAACCACAAACCTCCTTCCGCACTAAATTCATTTGACAAATGGATTTTCATACACTTTGTAGTTTTCACGGATATAAAAATATAAGGTGTTATATAAGCGACCTATACACTTTTCGTAATCATTCAATACCCATAATATATCGAATAAATTCACAAATGTACATACATACGCATGAAAAATGAATAAATAGGGTCATTTTTTACATTTATTTAATGATAAATTGATAGGACATTATTATTCACGATTGTTATACATGTTATAAAAATAAAGGCGAGCCATTATGATTTATAACTAATATTCATTCAAATGTGTCAGCTAATAGTGTCTCCCAATCTTTAAAGGATAATTTATCATTTATATGTTTTAGTGCGTTAGGTACAAAAATATGACAAATAAGTTCTAAGCTATTACCATCTGGATCAATAAAATAAACAGATGCATTACCTTGATGTGGACGGACAAATGGTTCAATAGATTCATTACTCCCAAACGGAACAGCTTTAATTTGAAGTGAGTGTAACCAATATAATGATTCTTTTAAATCCTCATATGAAACTCTAAATGCAATATGACGTAAAGAAGGATGATATTTTGTTTCGTATTCAGAGCCCGCCCATAATCCTAGCCAACTTTTCCCATCCTCAATCCAAAAGAATGCTGTTGATTCATCGCTCCAGGCTAACTTCAACCCTAGTTTTTCATAAAATCTGATAGATTGTTGTAAATTACTCACTGGTAAATGCGCTTCGTATATTCCTTTAATCAATTAAAATCCTCCACCTTTTTATTTTCTTACAATTAATATATCGATTTAAAAAGAATGTAAAATCAAATAAAAGTATGAAAGTACATACTACTTTAGTAGTAGTAATAGTAATCAATTATATTTCAATTAAAATTCATCTCCCGCTGATTAAAGTTTCACTTTATATGATTAGAGAATTCTTTTAATTTAAGAAGGAATAAATGTTAAAAAAAGCTAATTAAACAGTGTACATATTTATAGGGGAGAAGATATAAATGAAAGTTGTTATAAAAAAATTACCACCATTAGAAGTAGCGTATATAAGACGAACTGGTAGCTACTTTGAACCGCAAGATCACTGGGGGAAGTTACTGAACTGGTCAATTGAAAATAAACTGTATCCACCAGAGCAATCATTTATCGGAATATCATTAGATAATCCTGAACTTGTTGCAAGTCATAAGTGCCGGCATGATGCATGTGTTACGATTCCTGAAAACTTCGATAAAGAAAAGTATCATGATGTGCAATTTAAAAGATTAGATGGAGGTACATATGGTCTATACCAGTTCTATGATGAACCTCATAAATTAAGTGAAGCGTATCAATACATGTATGCAGAGTGGCTACTAAATAGTGAGTATGGTGCAGATTATGATAGAGATAATTTAGAGTTTTGCTTAAATAATGTTGCTGAAGATCTAGAAGGAAAGTTAAAAGTTGATTTATTTGTGGCTTTAAAATGAAATTGGAATAGTAGTGAAAGAAAATCTGTTTTCGAAGATAATATTTTTAGCGTAGAAATTTAAGTATGTAGGTTGCAATGAAAGGAGAATCCGCATGGATACATTTGTAAATGACAAGTTTTATGAAACGAGAAATCAATTAGTTGAGGAAATTTCTTTGTTGAGTGATGCTCAATTTAATAGGAAACCAGATAAGGATAAATGGAGTATTGCACAAGTTTGTCATCATTTAGTTTTATTAGATGAAAGAGTGATAACAGTTATTTCCTCAGGGTTAAAAAAGTTAGATAGTACCCAAAATGAGCGTAAAGAAATTCACACTATTTTATTAGATAGAACGAAAAAGTTTATAGCTCCAGAAATGATTGAACCAAGTATAGAACCATTTGAAGTGGAGCAAATGCTCAATATGCTAAACGAATCAAGAAAAGAATTGATGCGTTTTCTGAGTACAATAGAAGATGAATCTAAATTAGTAAAAAAATCAGTGATGCATCCAGCTCTTGGAGAATTATTTCTTGATCAGTGGATAGAATTAATCTATTTGCATGAACAGCGTCATATAGAACAAATCAAAGAGATAAAATTGCTTTGTGAAATTGAAAAGTAAAAATCATTCCCTGTTTATTGATGCGTATTATAAACAGGGGAAACGATTGATTCATATTGATTCAGAAGAAAACAAAAATAGAATGAAATTAGTTGAAAGTAACCAATAAGCTTAAGAAAATATAAAACTATCCGATTTTCTGTATAAGTGTAACCCCGTCTTAAATGAAGAGCGGGGTTATTTTTTTTGAAAGTGTTTTTATTTAGAAGGAAATAAATCAGCAACGAAATTCAAAAAATTAATCATCATAACATATTGTATATGCACGTTTTAATAAATTGAAATGATAATGAATGATATATCCTTATTTTGAAAGTACACTTCACACCCTTAAGGAAGGGGTATTCTGTCAGGAAACGATAAAATACAATTCTGTTAGGGGATGTATGCAATTTATTCTCTTTATTTTTGCAACAGAACCACCTTCAAAATTATCTTTTGTAGTTGAAGTTTCCCGAATAATAAGTTACATTTTTAAAGTTCAAACAACTTTACGAAAGTACAAAAAGGGGAGAAATATTATTATTATGCAAAAAATGAAATGGAAGAACTATGTATGTTACTTTGTAATTCTATTACTGCTCGGAACAGCAGTAATAGTCAAACCACCTATCTCTAAGGCTGAGGAATCTGAAGTTAATATTACATTGTTAGGTACTGCAGATATTCATGGCAGATTTATGCCTTGGGATTATGCGCTTGATGGAGCAAATATGAGTGGAAGTTTGACGCAGCTTTATACGGTTATAAAGAAGGTCCGTCAAGAAAATCAAAATACCATATTAGTAGATGCCGGGGATACAATTCAAGGAAACTCAGTAGAATTATTCAACGATAAGCCACAATCGCCAATGATGGTAGCGATGAATACAATGGGATATGACGCCTGGGCATTTGGAAATCATGAATTCAACTTTGGATTAGATACATTGAAAAAAGTTAGTGAGCAATATAAGGGAAAAACGTTAGCAGGAAATATTTATAAGGAAAATGGAGAGCGCTTTCTTCCTGCATATACAATTGTAGAAAAAGGTGGAATTAAAGTTGGGATTATTGGTATGAATACACCAATGATTAGTGATTTTGAAAAAGGGACAGATCACTTAAATGGTTTAGTGGTGAAAAATCCGGTAGAAGAGACGAAAAAGGCAATTAAGGAATTAGAAGGTAAAGTAGATGTAATGGTAGGAGTTATGCATATGGGATTAGAAAATGAGAATGGTATCCCTGGTACTGGTGTTCAAGATATTGCAAATGCTTGTCCGGAACTAAGCGCTATTTTTGCGGCTCACATGCATAAACTTGTAAAAAAAGAAGTTGTAAATGGCGTAATTATTACAGAGCCAGATAAATATGGAACACATATTTCACGTATTGACCTTACTTTTACAAAGCAAGATGGGAAGTTGGTTTTAAAAGATAAAACTGCTACCGCTATACCTGTAAAAAATGCTGATGGAACAACGATATTATCTGATCCTACACTTGAAGAAACACTAACACCTTTTCACGAATATGCGAGAGGAGATGCAAATGTTGTAGTCGCTCAATTAAAGGGTAGAAATCTTGTTCCTGAAAATGAAATAAAGGGTATTCCAAGTGTTCAGATTCAAGAAACACCTTTATCAGATTTCTTTCATGAAGTCATGCTCTACTACAGTAAAGCAGATGTAGTAGCCCATCAAATTGATAATGATTATGCCCGTTTGGATACAGGTCCTATTAAGAAAAAAGATATTGCGTATAATTACCAATATGCCTTGGGAGAGATTACAGTATATAAGATTTCTGGAAAAGATTTAAAAGACTATATGGAATGGGCAGCAGGATATTTTAACTCATCTCGTGCCGGAGATGTAACCGTTAGCTTTGATAAAACCCGCCGTGCATCTAAATACAGTACGAACGATTTCTTTGGAGGCGTAAAATACGAAATTGACTTAACAAAACCATACGGAAGTAGAATTACAAATTTACGCTCTATTCGTACAAACAAACCAATCAAAATGAGCGATGTTATGACGCTGGGAATGAATGCATACAGAATGGAGGCTCTTCAGGCAAAAGGAGGAGCTTTAGAGGGGCGTAAGTTTGAACAAATTTGGTCATCTAAACAAGAGAATGCATTTGGAGAAACAGGTGGAACCATTCGTAACCTTGCTATTACATATTTAAAAGAGGTAAAGAACGGTGTATACACGCCAAAAGTTATGCGTAATTGGAAAATTACTGGTGTAGATTTACATTCTTCAGAGCATAAGGCTGTAGTTGATCTTGTGAATAAAGGGATTTTAGAAATTCCAAAAACAGAAGACGGAAAATACACAAATATAGCATCTATAAATACGAAAGATTCAATTACAAAAGAAGAGATTGTAGCACTCTCACAAAAAGCAAATATTAATCCAAATCAGTTTAAGCATATAAAAACGAAAGGTGAATTTTACAAAAAACTTAGTAGGATTACTAAAAAAATATAAATTATAAGGTTTCTTATAGTAATTGTTATTTTAATAGCATTAAACCCACTCTTACAATAGTAAAGAGTGGGTTTTTATGTTGTTATTTAGATGTAAGTGCACTTTTATTAGAATGAATATAGATAATTAACCAATTGGATGAGCGCCTAAAAGGACTCTTTTTTATTCAAATTAATGTTCATATGTGTTCCGTTCATTATTTATAATATTGACCACAATTTATGTAATTTTGCATAATGTTACATAAATTGTGTATTTTCTCTTTTTTCCGACAGAAATAGACAGTATACTTTGTACAAGCTTTCTATTTCAAAAATTATACGAGGTGAAATAATGAAAAACACAAAGACATTAACTAAGGTAGCATTAACAACAGGATTAGCTTTAACAGCTGTGGCACCATATGGGGTAGGTCATGCAGAGGAAACAGATCAGTTACAAGTTCAAATTCAGGAGGAATCGTTCCGTTCGGGTGAACTTACACAACCGTCACAAAAGGCACCAGAAAATGTAGTAAAGGATGCACTTAAGGAGAAAACAGAGCAAGCTCTGTCCCAAAAACAAGTCAATGGAGAAGCAGGAGTAGATTATAAAGTCCTTCAAAAACGTGGTTCGTATGATGGAACTACACTTGTACGTATGCAGCAAACATACGAAGGAAAAGAAGTATATGGCCATCAATTAACTGCACATGTAGATAATAATGGTGTTATTAAAAGTGTTTCAGGTGATAGCGCGCAAAATTTAAAACAAGAAGAATTGAAAAAACCTATTAATCTATCAAAAGATGAAGCAAAACAATTTATTTATACGAAGTACGGGAACGATATCAAGTTTATTACTGAGCCAGAAGTTAAAGAGGTTATTTTTGTTGATGAAAATAATGGACAAGCTAAAAATGCATACCAAGTTACCTTTGAAGCCGCAACACCAAACTATGTTTCTGGTACTTATTTAGTAAATGCACAAAATGGTGATATGTTAAAAAATATGGTACAAGAATCTAACTTAAAGGCCAGTGACAAACTAGTTGGAGCTTTAAAGAAAAGTAAACAAAGCAGTCTTACATCATTAACTGGAACAGGAAAAGATGATTTAGGTATTTCTCGTTCATTTGGTATCTCTAAACAAAGTAATGGCAAATATGCTCTTGCTGATTATACAAGAGGGCAAGGGATTGAAACATATGATGTGAATTACAAAGATATTACTAAAGAAGAAAGCTATTATCCTGGTACATTAGCGACTAGTACTTCGGCAACATTTAACGATCCCAAAGCGGTAAGTGCTCATTACTTAGCAACAAAAGTATTTGATTTTTATAAAGATAAATACAAGCGTAATAGCTTTGATAATAAGGGACAAAAGGTAGTTTCAGTTGTACACGCTTGGGATTCTGAAGAGACGAATGATCCGAAGAATTGGCAGAATGCATTAAGTGCTAATAATGGAAGTATGCTTGTATATGGTGATCCTATTGTTAAAGCATATGACGTAGCTGGACATGAATTTACACATGCTGTTACTTCTAGCGAATCTAATCTTGAATATTACGGGGAATCCGGTGCGATTAATGAGGCACTATCTGATATTATGGGAACATCTATTGAGAAATACGTAAATAATGGAAACTTTAACTGGACAATGGGAGAACAAACGGGATCTGTTTTCCGTGATATGGAAAACCCAGCTTCTGTTCCATCTTCACTTGGAGTACCTTATCCAGATGATTACAGTGAATTTAACGATTTTAATGGATGGGATCAAGGCGGTGTTCATTTTAATTCAAGTATTATTAATAAAGTTGCGTATCTCATTGCAAAAGGCGGAACTCATAACGGAGTGACTGTTAAAGGAATTGGTGAAGATAAAATGTTTGATATTTTCTATTATGCAAATACTGATGAGTTAAACATGACTTCTAATTTCAAAGAATTGAGATCAGCATGTATTCGAGTGGCAACTAATAAATATGGTGCAAATACAGCTGAAGTTCAAGCAGTTCAAAAGGCATTTGATGCAGCAAAAATTAAGTAATTTAGAAATATAGTTATCATTCATATATTAATACATTATGAAAAAACAGCTAATATCATTTTAAGGATATTAGCTGTTTTTTTACTTAGCAATGTATTGTTGGAAATAAACTGACTAAGCAATAATTAGGTGCGTTATCTGTAAGAAGTTGCGACAAATAAATAAGGTTTAAAGTGTGTAAAAACAGAAAATTAATAATATATTGACCTCTTGATAGAAAGTCTATAAAATGAAAGCGATAACAAACGATTGCTTTAAAATGATTTCCCTGACCTTTTAGCATTTACAAATATATGAGGGCATACACAAATCTATTTTTTTAAGCAATTTATGCAAACGCTTCCGTATTAAAAGGTCATTGAAATACATACGTGAAAATAGCCAATATGGAGGTGAAGCAAAAGAGATTTCTAGATTAATTTAAGCAGTGTTATTCAGTGTAAGCATAATAAATCGCTAGTAATATTTGAAGAAAGGGTGTATGTGGTGCAAATTATAAAAAGATTAATTAACAAAACAGTTTTATTACTTACTTTAATCGTTATGTTATCATCTGTTTTCTCCTTTCAGGGTGTGAAGGCAGTTTCAAATTCGAAAACAACTGAAGTTATCATTCATTACAAAGAGAAGCTTGGAAATACAAAAGACTGGAATCTTTGGTTATGGGGAGAAAATGCAAATGGTACATCTTATGAATTTACTGGTGAAGATGAATTTGGAAAATACGCTAAGATAAAAATAGACGGTGACTATAATCGTGTAGGATTTATAGTTCGAACAAATGAATGGGAAAAAGATGGTGGGGATCGTTGGATTGAAAATATAAAGGGCGGTCGTGCTGAAGTATGGATTCTTTCGGGCGATGAAAAAGTATATAACTCTAAGCCTTCTTCAGATCTCTCAATTCAAAAAGCAACTATTGATAGTTTCCATGAAATTACCGTAACGACTAATGTCCCGTTTCATATTAGGGAAAAGAAAATTGAAATTGAAGGCATTAAAATTAAAAATATTAGTCCTTATGATATAAATAGTGGAGATATTACTAATAAGGTCAAAATAATTACGGAACAGAAAATTGATTTAAAACAAACATACAAAGTTAAAATAGAAAACTTAGCTGATACGAATACTGAAATTGGTAAAGTCATTCGTAGCGAGGAATTTGATAATTTATTTTATTATAGTGGTAACGATTTAGGGAATACATATACCGCGCAACATACAAAGTTCCGTTTATGGGCTCCTACTGCAAGCGAAGCGAAGTTAGTTACATATAAAAACTGGAACGATAAAATAGGTGCTGAAATAAACATGCAACAAGGTGAAAAGGGAACTTGGACAGCAGAACTAAAGGGGAATCAAAAAGGGCTCTTTTATACGTATAAGGTCAAAATTGGTGATACATGGACTGAAGCGGTTGATCCATATGTGCGTGCTGCTTCTGTAAATGGAGATAAAGGTGCAGTCGTTAATTTAGAAGAAACAAATCCGAAAAAATGGAAAGCAAACAAAAAGCCAAAATTTAAAAATCCGGAAGATGCTATTATTTATGAGTTACATGTACGCGATCTTTCCATCCAACCTGAAAGTGGTATTAAACAGAAAGGGAAGTATTTAGGTGTAACAGAAAAAGGAACAAAAGGGCCAGAAGGTGTAAAAACAGGACTTGATCATATAAAGGATCTAGGTGTTACTCACGTTCAGTTTTTACCGATATTTGATTATGCTTCTGTAAATGAAGAGACTTTAAATGAACCGCAATATAACTGGGGATATGATCCTAAAAATTTCAACGTTCCAGAAGGCTCCTATTCTACAAATCCTTATGAGCCGACTGTGCGAATAACTGAATTGAAGCAAATGGTTCAAACACTACATGATAATAATCTTCGAGTAGTGATGGATGTAGTATATAACCATATGTATAACGCTGCTGAATCTAATTTCCATAAGTTAGTTCCAGGTTATTATTATCGTTACAATGAAGATGGAACATTTGCAAATGGAACTGGAGTAGGAAATGATACTGCTTCAGAAAGAAAAATGATGAGGAAATTTATGATAGATTCCGTCACATATTGGGCAAAAGAATACAATTTAGATGGATTCCGTTTTGATTTAATGGGTATTCATGATTATGAAACGATGAATGAAATACGTAAAGCTGTTAATCAAATTGACCCTTCTATTATACTACACGGAGAAGGATGGGATTTAAATACACCTCTTGCAGCTGAGCTGAAAGCAAATCAAAAAAATGCAGAGAAAATGAAAGGGATTGCTCATTTTAACGATAATATACGTGATGGGTTGAAAGGTAGTGTATTTGAGGAAAAGGAAAATGGTTTTATAAATGGAAAGGAAAACATGGAAGATCGTATTAAAAAAGGTATTACGGCAGGTATTGACTACGATACAAATTCGTCTACCTATCAAGATCCGGAACAGGTATTAACTTATGTGGAAGCACATGACAATCATACATTATGGGATAAACTTGAGTTAACTAATTCAGGTGACAGTGAAGAAGTGCGAAAACAAATGCACAAATTGTCTTCTTCAATTTTATTAACATCACAAGGAGTTCCATTTTTACATGCAGGGCAAGAGTTTATGCGGACGAAATACGGTGATCATAATAGTTACAAATCTCCAGATTCAATTAACCAGATGGATTGGCTGCGCCGTGCAACGTTTAATAATGAAGTAGATTATATGAAGGGTTTAATAGAATTACGCAAAAAGTACTCAGCTTTTCGAATGACATCTGCAGAGCAAATAAAAACACACGTATCATTTATTGATGCTCCGAAAAATACGGTAGCTTATACAATAGAGGGGAATAAAAATGAATACTTTACAGTGGCTCACAATGCAAATAGAGAAGCTGTTGAAATAACACTTCCATCGAAAGGGCCTTGGAAAGTACTAGTAGACAGCAAGCAGGCGGGAAGTAAACCACTTTATGTTGTCCATGACAATAAAATTAAAGTTCCTGCATTAAGTTCATTTGTCTTAAAAACAGAGAAACCGATTAAATAAAAGCGAAGAATGTGGAAATAAATACTGCATTGAGCAAATTTAACAAGGATTGCAAATAAAAAAAGCGAAGTGAAGATTATTCTCACTTCGTTTTTAAAGTTAATGTAATATAATTTCACATACTGTAATTATATTACAATTTAATAAAAGAAATAAGCAATAGATTATTTCTTTTGTGGCAGTAGGAGAAGAAGATATCTTTGAGTTTATTTATAAAATTACCTGAAATACATTCGTAATTCAGATAATGTTTATTATATATTCGAACATATAACGAACTAGATGTTCGAGTTGTATTAATTCCTACAAATCGTTTAAAAATAACAAAGGCGTAAAAAGTATAAGGAATTAAAATAGAGAAAAGACACCATTCAAGGTGTCTTTTCTCTATTTTGAATATGAAATGTAAGTAACTCGATTGTATGTAATAGTATGTGATATTTTCACACTAACTGATTAAGAAAAATTTAAAACTCTTTTCTTAATCTATTTGTAATAAATTACATCATAAAATTTTATCGATATAATAAATAAAACTTTCTCAACATTATTTGATTTAATAACTATATTCAACCGCTCTCCAATCCATTACAATAATTTCACATTGGAAATACATGAATATTCTCAATGTTATAAATGGTTTATACCTTATAGGATTACTATGGGAAAGGATGTGAAATATCCAAAAAGAAATCATTTTTTATGATGAAATAAAAAATTTTAATGAAGAAAAAGTTATTTCATTATTTTCAAGTTTCGTTAAAGTGCATGTATTTATAATCACTATGAGACAAGGAGCAGAATCCAAAAAAATTTTTGTAAATTAGAAAATTGCATTTCAAAAATAAGTTAAACGTTTATGGAGGGTTATATGAGCGAGAAAATTTATTACTGGTCTCCGATTAAGCATTGGGAGAAGTTGCATAATGAAGTTTTGATAGGGGAAATGAGATTTACAGGTATTCTGTCTGAGTGGTTTCCAGATTTTTATTTTATGGCTCAAAAAGGTGTGAAAATTAGTGAACTAGTAGAGCGCTTTTCGTTAGGAAATGTAGAAGAGACACAAAAAAACATAGAGCTCATGATAAAAAATCGTGTGTTAGTAAGTAATATATTACACCCAAGAGAAGTATTTTCTTCACAAGAAAAGATTTTTTCAAATCCATATAGCAACCAGATTCGCTTTTCTAAAGAAAAGTTAGATAAGTATATGAGTGAACAATTAAATCGCACGCACGTTGCTGCACGGTCGACCGAAATTCAACTTGAAACAACAAATGAGCTACCTACTATAATTAAGGAACGTAGATCTTGTCGTCAATTTGATACGGAAAAACATATTAGTTTTTCGGAATTTTCCCAATTCTTATCAACTCTAAAACAGGTTAGGGAAGAAAAAATATACTATCATTACGCAAGTGCAGGGGGGCTCTATCCCATTGATATCTTTGTTTATGTAAAACCAAAACGTATAGAGGGTATGAAAGCTGGATTTTATTATTATAACCCATCAAAAAATAGTCTTGTGATTGTAAACAGCATTGATCAAGTAATCAAAAGTGATCATGAGTTAATTAATCAGGATTTATTTACTCAATCTGCCTTCTCAGTTTATTTGGTTTATAATGCGAACGCTTCCATCCCGAAATACGGTTCAGATGGATATTTATTTGCTTGTATTGAGTCAGGCATTATCACTGCTACCTTAAATATGGTTGCTGAAACATTAAATTTAGGGGTTTGTTCAGTTGGTCATATGAAATTTGAAGATATTCAGCAATTTTTATGTTTGGATAATCATCAAGTGTTTCTCCATGGGCTTGAAGTTGGCTTAAAAATTAACGAGTAGAAGAAATGAATATTAGGGGGATAAAGGTAAAAATGCACATTAAAGATCGAAGTTCAATTCATGAAAATAAAGAAGTAGAAGCGTTTTGGAAGGAGCAATTATCTTCCGAGATTCTCGATTTTTCTGTATTTAAATTTAATAGCGATTACCAACTAAATAAAGAAACACCTTGTGAGTACGTTCAAGTCATAGTGAATGTAGAATTTAGTAAAAGTATACAAAAAATAAGTAAGTCTCAAGATTTATTATTATTTAGCTGGTTTCAAGCCGCTTTAAGGGTTTGTTTGGCACATTATACAGATCAAGAAAGAATTACTATTGGTATTCCTATAATTGAAAAGAATCTTGAACAAAGTGAGAATCTTAATAAGTTGATTCCTTTAGGAAGTGAAATCCATCCGCATCACCCCTTTAAACAATTAGTAAATGAGATTGAACAAACGACTTTATTCGGGTATGAAAATCAGGAGTATCCGCTCTCTGAATTATTAGTTAAACACAATTTAACTCCTTTTCAAATTGTAATCGGGATGGAAGGATTACATAATGAAAATTCGCTAGAAGAATACGCAGAGAATAATTTAGTCCTATGGATACGAAGAAAATGGAATGAAATACATAATGAATTTGAATTTCAAATTTCTTGTAAGTCCCGTTCATTCTCTTCTTTGCAACAGTTTGCCAATTCGTATTGTTATGTTTTAAAGCAAGTTTCACAAAATCCGAATTTGGCATTGAAAGATATTTGTATTATTGCAGAAGAAGAAAAAGAGTTGTTAGAAGGATTGAATACTTTTCAAACGGGCATAGACTTGTTTCAATCATTTCAAGATTTGTTTGAAGCGCAAGTATTAAAAACTCCAGATCAAATTGCTGTTGTTTGTAATGATCAATCTTTGACATATAGAGAATTGAATAAGAAAGCGAATCAATTGGCTTCTATTCTTCAAAGTAAAGGTGTTTCAAAAGAAAGTATTATTGGCGTTATGGTAGATCGGTCATTAGAAATGATTATTGGTATGATGGGGATTTTAAAAGCAGGAGCAGCGTATTTACCAATCGACCCTAACTACCCAACTGAACGAATTGAATATATGTTACAAGATAGTCAAGCAAAATATTTACTTAGTAAGCGAACAGAGGAAGTATTGCCGCAATTTGCGGGTGAAGTACTGTATCTTGATAAAGAATATCTTTTCCAAGGTGAAGAAAGTAATTTAGTACGAGAACATAATCCTAATGATTTGGCTTATGTTATTTACACATCAGGATCGACAGGAAATCCAAAAGGGGTAATGATAGAACAAAAATCGCTAGTTCATTTTTTAAATGTAATGAGAGAAAAAGTAAAAGCTAATCAATCATTCTTGTTTCTTGCTAGTGTATCTTTTGATATTTCCTTGTTAGAAATATGTCTTCCTTTAACGCAAGGTTCAAAAGTAGTAATTGCTACAGAGGAACAGTTTGCAACAAAAGAATTGGCTCATTTGGTCAAAAAACATAAGGTGGATTTATGGGAATCAACGCCATCGCGAATGGAAGTGATTTTGAGTGATCCAGAAGGGGCAAATTTTCTAAAAGATTTAAAATCTATTTTATTAGCAGGAGAAGCATTTTCCATTGATTTGGTTGAAAAAATTCGTTGTATCAGTGAAGCAACAATTTTAAATATTTATGGTCCCACAGAAACAACCATTTGCGCAACAGTAAAAGACTTGAGCACTTCCAAAGAAGTTACGATCGGCAAACCAAATCCGAATTATCATTCCTATATATTGAATAAGTATGGCCAATTAAAACCATTTGGAATTCCCGGTGAACTCTGCATTGCTGGAGTAGCGGTAGCACGAGGGTATCTTGGTAAAAGTAAACTGACAGATGAAAAATTTGTACCGAGTCCTTTTACGGCAGGAGAAATGATGTATCATACAGGTGATCTCGTTCGTTGGTTGCCTAATGGAGAGCTTGAGTATTTAGGTCGAATGGATCATCAAGTGAAAATTCGGGGGTATCGGATTGAATTAAGAGAAATCGAAACTCAATTAAGGGAATATCCAGAAATAAACCAGGCTATCGTTGTTGATCAAGTGTATGGAAATAGGAAATTATTAGCTGCCTACTATGTATCGGATAACAAGGTGTCTTTTGGTGAGATCAGAAAATATTTAAGTGATAAATTACCTGAGTTTATGATTCCTGAAAAAATGATTCAGGTAGAAGAGATTCCATTGAATCCAAATGGAAAAGTGGATAGAAAAAGGTTATTGGATATAACACAAACGGATTATGTATCAATCCCATACGTTGCCCCGCGCAATGAAATTGAACAAAAATTAGTGTGTGCATGGGAAAAAGTTATGGAGATTGAGGGAATCGGTATTCATGATAATTTTTTTGCATTAAAAGGAGAATCCATTAAAGCACTTCAAGTAATTAATTTACTAAGAAAAGACTGCTTAAAAATAAGTACAACAGATTTTTTTAAGCACCCTACAATCGCTCAACTGAGTTCTTGTGTAAAGTTAGAGCATAAAGAGGAAAACTTTGAAAGTAGACCAACTCATGTTAAAGATTTATCTAATCCATTTTCCTTAACAGAAGTTCAGACAGCGTATATGTTAGGAAGGAATTCACAGTTTGAATTAAGTGGTATTTCACCTCAAACATATTTTGAATATGAAACAACATTGGATATCAATCGTCTTTCAAAAAGTTTTCAAAAGGTGATCCATCGTCATCCAATGTTGCGAGCTGTAATTTTACCAGAGGGAAAACAGCAAATATTACAAAGCGTTCCTGATTACGAGATTGAAATAGAGAGTCTCATAGATTTAGATGATAGGAATCAACATGCTCGCTTACAAGAAGAGCGTTCTCGAATGACTAACCATGTATTCCCTTTGGGGCAATGGCCTTTGTTTGAATTGAAAGCTTTTCTTTTAAAAGAAGACACGTATTTATTATGTTTTCGATACGATGCTTTGTTAATGGACGGAGCAAGCATGAACATTGTTGGACAGGATTTGTTGCATTATTATTATAAACCAAATCAAAAATTAGAATCTTTATCTTTTGATTTTCAAGATTATATGTTTATCTATGATGAAATGGAACAAAGCGAAGAATATAAAACAGCAAAAGATTATTGGACAAGTAAGCTTCCTGACTTTCCGTTTGCACCTTCTTTGCTGTTAAAAAAGGATCCAGCAGAGATTGCTACTCCTAAATTCCAATCACTTACAAAAATCCTGGATAATAAAAAATGGACAAAGCTAAGAAAGTTAGCACAAGAGAAAGAGGTAACTCCTTCCGCTCTACTTTGTACAATATATGGTGATGTGTTGGCATATTGGAGTAATCAACGTCGATTAGCAATTAACTTGACTGTATTTAACCGTTATCCTGTTCATGATGAAGTAGAACAGATTGTTGGAGATTTCACATCGCTTATTTTATTGGATGTTGATGTAAAACCAGAGCAAACTTTCTTTACTAGAGTAAAAGAAACGCAATCTACTTTATTAGATGGCCTTGAACATCGTCATTACGATGGAGTTAACTTTATTCGAGATTTTACTCGATATCATCAAATGACACCAAAAGCAGTGATGCCAATCGTTTTCACCTCGATGTTAGCAGGTGCAGGTGCTTTCTCTTGGGAACAACTTGGTTCTCTTCGCTATATTCATGCTCGGACTCCACAAGTGTATTTGGATAATGTAGTAATTGAAAAAAATGGTGAGTTATTAATTAGCTGGAATTATGTTGAAGAGTTGTTTGATATTGATGTGATAGAAGCAATGTTTTCCCAATTTGTTGACTTATTGGAACAATTGGTGAAACAAAGCGATATAACATCTTTGCAGATGGAAGAGTCGGATCAAACTTTAATTGAACAATATAATGAAACAACAGAAAAAATACCTTCAACTACTCTGTATCAATTATTTACAGACCAAGTAAAACGTACACCGAATGAAGTAGCGGTGGTATTTGAGCAAAAATGGTTAACATACTCGGAACTTCATAAACGCTCCAATCAAATTGCCCACTTCTTAAAAGAGCAGGGCATTGGTCTTGGTGACAAAGTGGGTCTTTTAGCCAAAAGACGAGTTGACACAATTGTTAATATGCTAGGTATTTTAAAAGCAGGTGCTGCTTATGTTCCGATTGATCCCGATCATCCTTTAGATCGCCAAACATATATTTTAAAAAATAGCTCATGCAAGCTTTTATTAGAACCTAGTCTTTATGAAGAAAATGATTTGTCATTTTATACAACAGAAGACATGCCCGCTATTGCTGGTCCAGAAGATATTGCCTATATTATATACACTTCAGGAAGTACAGGAAAACCAAAAGGAGTAATTATTACTCACCAAGCGGTTACAAATACGATTCAAGACATAAATCAAAAATATGAGGTAAATGAAGATGATCGTATTATTAGTATCTCTTCCATGTGTTTTGACCTATCTGTATACGATATTTTCGGAGCTTTAAGCACAGGTGCAATGTTAGTAATGATTCGTGATCCGAGAGACATGCAAGAATTAATCCGCACTGTCGAACGTAGAGGGATTACAATTTGGAATACAGTGCCTGCAATCATGGATTTGGCATTGGATCAAGTAGGTTCTCATTTTGAACATTCTTCTTTACGTTTAGTTTTACATAGTGGAGATTGGATTCCGCTTTCTTTACCAGAAAAAATAAAACGACATTTTCCGATTGCAGAAGTAGTTTCACTAGGAGGGGCAACAGAAGCATCGATTTGGTCAATTTATTATCCGGTCAAACAGGTGGAATCACATTGGAATAGTATTCCATACGGGATGCCCTTGGCAAACCAAACGTATTATGTGTTGAACTATGAAAAGAAAATGTGCCCTGTTGGTGTAATTGGAGATTTATATATCGGGGGAGTGGGCCTTGCTAAAGGATATTTAAATGATGAAAAGAAAACAAATGAAGCGTTTGTGTCACATCCTGATTTTGGTCTTATATACAAAACAGGAGATTGTGGAAAAATGCATTCTGAGGGATATATTGAATTTTTAGGCCGCCAAGATTACCAAGTAAAAATTCAAGGGTATCGAGTAGAGTTAGAAGAAATCGCTCATTGTCTTCTAACTTATAAACAAGTCGAACATGCTGTCGTAATTGATCAAACAGATGAGAACGGAATAAAATTTTTAGTTGCATATGTGGTAACTGAGCAAAATATTAGTACAACAGAACTACGAAAGCATTTGCGAGATCACTTGCCAGATTACATGATTCCTTCTTATTTTGTTTATTTGGATCAATTACCCTTGACTCCAAACGGTAAATTAGATAGAAAAGCGCTCCCTACTCCCGAGAAACAAACAAATGAAGTATTTATTGCTCCAAAAACTGAAATGGAAAAAATATTAACTAGTATTTGGCAAGAAGTACTCAAAATAGATCAAGTTGGAGTAAATGATCATTTCTTCGCCTTAGGTGGAGATTCGATAAAAGCGATTCAAGTGTCCGTCAGATTGTATCGACAAGGATTTGAGCTTGAACCAAAAAATCTATTTTCATTTCCTATATTAAGGGACATGGTTCAATTTGTTAAAAAGCTAGACCATTTTTCAAGTTCACAAACAAATGATGTAAACATAATGAACGATAATAAAGCTACATTACTAAATATTAAAGATAAACAACTTAATCAACAAACACTTACCAAAATACAAGAAAAAATGCCGGATATAAAAATAGAACGTATTTACCCGTTAGCACCTTTCCAAGAAGTTATTTATGAACATGCTACGAATGAACCTGATACAAATGCATATTTTGAACAAACAATTTGGGCACTTGAGGGGGAGTTGGATATTAAACTCTTTATTCAGTGTTTCCAACAATTAGTTGATCGTCATGATTCTTTAAGAACAATAATTGTGCAAGATGAACAAGCAAAACCTTGGCAAGCTGTTCTATATGATGTTCAAATAAATTCAGAAATAAAAAACTTGATTGAGATGACGAAACAAGAACAGCAAGAATTCCTAAAACAGTGGATGAATGAAAATTTAAGTCGAGGATTTAAAAATGATGAACTTATGACACGTCTCTGTATATTCCAACTAGGTAATAACGAGCATAAGGTAATTTGGAGTTCCCATCATCTATTATGTGATGGTTGGAGCGTCAGCATTTTGATAGACGAATTATTCCAGCTCTATGAAACAACAAATGCGGGAACTACGGCGGGGTTACCTATAGTAAAACCTTTTGAAACATTCATAGACTGGACTTTGGTACAAGATCATGAGAAAGCACGTCATTTTTGGAGGGATTATTTATCAGGATACAATCAGAAAATTAGTATTCCTAAAAAGAAAGTCCCATCTAAAAGTGAAGGGTTAAACTTCACTTTTATGGATTTAACCTTAGACAAGGATTTGACTAATCAGTTACAGACATTTGTAACTAAAAACAATATAACTATGAATACAGCACTAC
The DNA here is from genome assembly GCF_002558005.1 of Bacillus sp. AFS012607. Classification (NCBI taxonomy): domain Bacteria; kingdom Bacillati; phylum Bacillota; class Bacilli; order Caryophanales; family Bacillaceae; genus Bacillus; species Bacillus sp. AFS012607. The sequence continues at coordinate 21,386 of NZ_NTVM01000007.1, read as the reverse complement.
TAGCTGTATGGGGAATATTACTTGGCAAATTCAACGGAACGAGAGAAGTAGTATTGCCTAATCTCGTATCAGTCAGACCTCCCGAAGTAGAAGGAATTGAAAGTATGTTCGGTCTATTCACAAATGTTTTGCCTATCCGATTAGCATGGACAGAAACGCAGTCTTTTGTGGACTTCCTGCAAAAAGTTCAACTAGAAACATTAAAATGTAATGAGTATGCATACTATTCATTTGTTGATATACAAAAGCAAAGTGAATTAAAAACTGAGTTGACTGACCATCTTTGGGTTTTTGAAAACTATCCAACTAATCCAGCAATCTTTTCTTCAAATGAAAACAGACATTTTGCCATCACGGATTACGAAGTTGTTGATGAGCCACATGTAAAGTATGGAATTATGTGCTTCCCTGAAGAAAAACTTACAATAAAGTTTGGATATGATCAAACTTTATATGAAGCGAAGAAAATACAGGAAATATTAAATCACATCCATTGCTTAATCAACATGATTCTTCAAAATCCAATACAAACAATTTGTGATTACAAATTATAAAAAATGAAAAGGCGAGCAAGAACTCGCCTTTTTAAATAGAATAGGGGTAAATCAAATGACAAAAAACTTGCAGCTATCAGCCGAAGAAATGCGTCAGTTAGGATATCAAGCGGTTGACTTGATTGTTGATCATATGAATCATTTAAAAAGTAAACCAGTTTCAGAAACGATTGATAGTAATATTTTTAGAGACAAGCTAATTGAAACGATTCCGGAAAACGGATCTAATCCAAAAGAATTACTTCATTTTCTTAATAACAATGTGTTTAATCAAATTACTCATGTGGATCATCCTCATTTTATGGCTTTTGTGCCAGGTCCTAACAATTATGTTGGTGTATTAGCAGATTTTTTAGCAAGTGGGTTTAATGTATTTCCTACAGCTTGGATAGTAGGTGCAGGTGCCGAACAAATTGAATTAACGACAATTAACTGGTTAAAATCAATGCTAGGATTCCCTGATTCAGCTGAAGGACTATTTGTCAGTGGTGGTTCCATGGCTAATTTGACTGCACTTACTGTAGCGAGACAGGTCAAGCTGAATAATGACATAGAAAATGCGATTGTTTATTTTTCTAACCAAACTCATTTTTCTGTAGATCGAGCACTTAAAGTATTAGGTTTTAAACAGCATCAAATTTGCCGAATTGAGACAGATGAAGACTTAAAAATTTCAGTTAGTACTTTAAGAAAACAAATAAAAGAAGATCGATTAAAAGGGAAAAAACCATTCTGTGTTATTGCTAATGCAGGGACAACGAATTGCGGAGCGGTGGACTCCCTCGATGAATTGGCTGATGTATGTGGTGATGAAGATATATGGCTACACGTGGATGGGGCTTATGGGGCTGCAGCAATTCTCAGTGAAAAAGGAAGGGAGTTATTAAGTGGAATTCATCGTGCCGATTCTTTAACGTTAGACCCGCATAAATGGCTTTTTCAGCCTTATGATGTTGGTTGTGTACTTATTCGAAATAGCCAATATTTAAGTGAAACATTCCGTATGATCCCAGAGTATATTAAGGATACAGAAACTAATATAGAAGAAAAAGTGAATTTTGGGGAGCGTGGAATTGAACTTTCTCGTAGATTTAGAGCATTAAAGGTATGGCTTTCTTTTAAAGCATTCGGAGTTACAGCTTTTCGTGAGGCAATTGATCATGGCATTATGCTAGCTGAACAAGTTGAAGAGTTTTTAAGGAAAGAAAAAGATTGGGAAGTAGTAACACCCGCCCAATTAGGAATTGTTACTTTTCGTTATATTCCATGTGAGCTAACATCTACAGATACAATTCATGAAATAAACAAAAAATTGGTGGAAGAAATTAATCAAAGAGGATTTGCTATGCTAAGTACTACTAAATTAAAAGAAAAAGTAGTAATTCGACTTTGCTCTATCAACCCAAGGACAACAAAAGAAGAAATACTTCAAATCATGATGAACATAAAAGCATTGGCAGAGGAAATAAACACATCGCCTAAACATCTTATATCTGTTTCTCAACCTTGATATATTAGGCGGATTTTACATATTAATAGCCGATTCTCATTTAGAATCGGCTATTATGTTTAAATGATAACATATATACTATTTATAAGTATTTATCTTGTAATGGGATTAAGCCTCAACCTTGGATACTCGTTTGAAACCAGTCTTTATTGCTTGTACTATTTCGTTCACAGCATAAATAGATACATCGGCATTTGGATTTAACCCTTCAAACCAGTGATAGGCATTTGGATATAAATGAAACTCCACATCAACACCAGCTTGCGCTAGTTTGCTTACATAGGTTAATGTTTCGCTGCGGAATGGATCTAATTGACCAACAAATGTGTAAGTATACGGTAAGTCACTATAATCCTCAGCTCGAGAAGGTGCTGCATAGGCAGGGATTTGATCCGTTCCATACATTTCTCCTAAATACATTTTCCAGCCAGCTTCATTTGCCTTTTGATTCCAAACAAATCCCTCTTTAATTTCATTCGCTGAAGGTGTATCATTTCTGTCATCAATCATTGGATATAGTGGCATTTGTAAACAAATTGAAGGATATTTTCGATCTCGGGCTAATAATGATAATGCTGCTGTTAGTCCACCGCCGGCACTTACTCCTGCAACCCCAATACGATTTGAATCAATGTTTAATGACTTTGCATTATCAGCAATCCATTTTAAAGCTGAATAACAATCCTCAATTGGTGCTGGGTAAGGGTGTTCAGGTGCTAAGCGGTAGTCTACAGATACAACCACACAGCCAGCTTCTTTTGCAAACCTCATACAAGTATCATCGTTATCATCTATAGAACCTAAGATATAACCACCACCATGTATCCATAATAAGACAGGTAAAGATTCATGATTTGATTTTGGACGATAAATTCGTAATGGTAACGGATTATCATCAGGCCCAACAATGACTTTATCTGTTAAAGAAAGAGAGTCATCAACAACGGTAGGTGGTCTCATTTGAGCTATTCCTTCTCTGATTGATTGCAAGTTTTCCGGGCGTAAATCGAGATCCGGAAACATCTCTAACCCTTGTAATAATTCTGGATTTACTCTAGTTTTCATTTTAGCACCTCTATTTGTAATTGTTTTCAAATAAATGAAGTGTATATTCTAAGTAGTTTAATTGTGAAAGAACACCACAATTAAATTGTAAATTGGATATGTTATAACGGTCAACAGAATATTCGGAAATTAAAACCTTTCTCAAGAAGGACTTTCATGCAATTAATAATACAAGTATTGGATTTAAGAGCAAAGTGGTTTAATGTCGTTGTAATTATGTACATTAGAAAAATTTCTTTTTGAGTCTAGAAAAGGATTAGATTCTTTTCTAGACTCATGAAGAATTATGAAAAGCAAAATTTTATAGATAGTTATCTTAAAAATAAACAAAGAGAGAAGAACTAACCAATGTTCTTCTCTCTTTTTCATATGTAATTAGGGTATCCTTAACTGCAAATACGGATGGTATAGATTAATGGATGAATAATTTCCTTTTAAATTAATAACGGAATACATAAAGATTTTTATATGTAATATTGCATATACAGGGACTACTAGTGAAAATGTTGAGCAATGTTTTTCCATATGGTAAATTAGTTCCTTAGTTATTTATTTTATTTCATTTTCAATCGTGTAAGGCTAGGGGCGAAGATTTACAAAGGTGACTAGTAAAAAATATAACAATATAAGTATAAGATTTTGTACTTAGTAATCTCGCGATTTAAGGCATGACATTGGATAAGTGCGGGGAGTTCAATCGATTTTGAATAAAATCAATAGTATCAGTTGCAATTTTTTTACGTTTAAGAACGATCCCGGCATGCCCACATTTATAAATATATCGTGGAGGTCTTTCCCAAGATTCCCACAAGTAGTCTGTATCCTCAGAATGCACATATAGATCATGCTTACCTGAAATTAATAAAATATTTTCTTTTTTTACTTTTGGCAATGCTTGACTCGGTTCAGTGATTTTCCAATAATCTATTAAATCATCATACGTAACACCATGATGTTCCAAGTCTTCTCTAATAAATTTACCTGGAGTTGTATTCCAAATAGAATAAGAAAGTCGATTTGCATAGAAAATGGATGCTAACACATCAATTTCTTCTTCAACAAGAGAGGTTAAGTTAGTAATAAATCCGCCTAAACTAATTCCTATTAGAATCAGGGGCCCATTTTTATTTGCTTTAATCCATTTAATCAAAGCTCGTAAGTCAGCTACCGCTTGTCTAGTTGCTTGTAATGTTCGTTCAATATTTGCACTTACCATATACTCTCCACTGAATAAGGATTGATCGGGTTTTCTTTCAAAATGATAGGGTAGAGTGAAATAATACATATTCCACTTCAGGCTGGTCATATGATCGTGGAATATTTTTTTCACACGTTCGTTAGAATCCATTCTCCAACCGTGAACAAAGATAACATGAGGTGCATTTTCATTTTTATGTAAGAATAATTCCCCAGTTACAGAGTCGTTGCGTGAATCACCGGATTGAACCGAACTTTTATAGTTGAATTGCCCAACCATGTATTCATTTTTCTGCTTTGAATGCTTAATGTCAAAATGAAAATGTGATGGTTGTACTTTATAAAAAGATTCTATGTCCTTTATATTTAATGAAGTGTTAGAAAGGGAAGTAAACTGAAATGCTACACTTCTTTTTTTATGTAAATCATATAAGGCGTACCGATCAATGAGTTTTGAAAAAATCAAATTAACCTCCTCCAAAATACATATTGTTTAAAACATGGACAAAATTTATGTTGTAAATTAATTATAAAATATTCTCTTTTCCTAATAGTAGGTGATAAATTTGTATATCATATTATAAAGCTTGCAATAAAATAAAACTATAAATATATACTAAAATTTAAGAAGTAAGTTAATGTTCATATCCGTATAAAAGAATATTAAATTGTTTCTTTTCTTATTAAAAGATGTAATTTCTATTAGGAAACTTACATTCTCATATAAATATTTACAAATAGGTTTCTCTATATTTATTGTATAGAAATTACACAGTAAATATTTTTTGTGCTACATACATTAAATTAATCTTAACCTTTAATAAATTTATTAAACGGAATAACTCCTTATCAATATTCAAAAACGGCTGCATTTTTGAATTTGTGTTCTAGCTTTTCTGAAACAGGTAAATAACTACACATAAACTCCTTATATCTCTAGTTAAACTACCGATTAGCTCCATATAAACTCTAGATAACCTATATAGAATACAAGTTATCAAGGAGGTAAGAAAAAATGAATTTTATGAAACGAGCAATTCTCAGTATGAAAAAAAGGATAGGAACATCATTAATTTTGATGGCAGTTTTTCTGATTGTTACAAATTTGGTTCTTTCAGGTTTCACAATCCAAAATGCATCAAAAAAAGCAGCGGATGCTGCAAGAAAAAAACTTGGTGCAGATGTTACTTTAGGTCTTGATTTCGACAAATTAGGTCAAAAAGCTAAGGAAACTGGAGAAATGCCAAATCCGCCGCAGCTCGATGCAAAAGAAACAGATCAATTAGCGAAGTCCAAGTATGTAAAAGATTATAATTACATAGCTAACACTTTCGGTATTTCTGATGGGCTTAAACTAGTAGGAGCTTCAGAAGGAGAAGGAAAAGGTAAAGTGGGAATGGCGGCTGCGCGAGGCGGTTCAAGCTCTGGTACAGAAATCGATATGAACGCTTCTTTTATGATTGAGGGAGTTCGCAAGACTGCATTACAAGAAAGCTTTAAAAACGGAAAAAGTAAAATCATTGATGGAAAACCAATAACAGAGCAAATGAAGGATCAGAATGTAGCTTTAATGGAAAAACGATTAGCGGAATTAAACAATTTGAAAGTAGGAGACAAAGTTAAAGTGCAATCAGGGGATAAGAAGGAAACCCTTGAGGTTGAAATTATCGGTATTTACGAAACAAATGAGCAAGCAATGGGTCAACAGGCTCCTCCTATTATGGATCCAGCTAATAAACTATATATGCCGCATTCAACTATGAAAAAATTAGAAGTAGACCAAGGTATAAGTAGTGTTCAAGTCGTGTATTTCTTGAATGATCCACAATATATTGATGCATTTAAAAAAGAAGCAAGAAAATTTAATATTGATTTTAATTATTATAAATTAGATGCGCATGATTCATTGTACAAGCAAATGATTGGTCCTATCGAAAATATCTCTTCGACTTCTCAAATGATTATTTATATTGTATCGATTGCAGGTGCGATCATTTTAGGATTAATCATAATGCTATCAATTAAAGGGCGTCGTAAAGAAATGGGAATTCTATTGTCCATTGGAGAGAAAAAGTGGAAGCTGATGGCGCAATTCGTAGTAGAAGTAGTGTGTGTCGCTATTTTAGCATTTGGATTATCCATAACAACAGGAGCTAAAGTTTCTCAATATATCGGGGATAATTTACTTTCGAATGAAATTGCTACTTCAAGCGAAGAAACAGATACCTCGCAACATGGTACTGTAATGATGGCTGGACCTGGTGGTACTCTACAAAATCAAAAAGAAGATCCGATTAATAAAATTGATGTAAGTGTAACAGGAGAAGATGTAGGAAAAATGGGTGGAATTGGACTAGCTATTGCTATAATAGCAACGCTTCTTCCGGCATTATCTATTCTACGTTTAAACCCAAAACAAATTCTTTTAAAAGATGAATGAGGAGGCTCGATATGGAGACAATTTTACAGTTTAAAAATTTAGATTATTATTATGAAAGTAATGGAAAAAATGTAGCGATACTAGAAAATGTTAACTTTTCTTTTCAAAAAGGACATTTCTACACGATTTTAGGACCATCTGGATCTGGTAAAACCACAACTCTAAGCTTAGGTTGTGGACTAGATGTCCCTAAAAATGGTTATGTACTGTATAATGGCAAAGATATTAGAAAAATTGGTTTGGATCGATACCGTAATCAAAATGTATCTGTAATTTTCCAATCTTATAACTTAATAACCTATATGACAGCTCTTCAAAATGTCTTAACAGCAATGGAAATTACAGGTGTTAAAGTGCAAAATAAAACAGCAAGAGCATTACAGTTATTAGAGAGGGTAGGACTCTCAGAAGCTGAAGCGAAACGAAACGTCCTGCAACTAAGCGGTGGGCAACAACAGCGTGTAGCAATTGCTCGAGCACTATCTTGTAATGTTGATTTATTGATTGCGGATGAGCCAACAGGAAACCTTGATGAGCAAACCGCAATGGATATTATAGAACTGTTTCAAGAACTTGCACATAAAGAGAATAAATGTATTATTGTTGTGACGCACTCACAGGAGGTTGCTAAAAAATCAGATCGTGCAGTGTATTTAAGTAAGAAGAAGTTGGTTGTAAATGAAATCTAATATAAACATCGTAGCTGTTCAATTCACATAATTTTCAAAATCTAGACCTTTCAAAAGCTTATATTTGATTTATAATAAAATCAAGCCATAATCAAAATGGTCTCCCTGTACTGAATGTTAAAATAGTTTGTTGTTCCCGTTTTAATAATATTTGAAAAAGAACTTGTAGGATATTCTACAAGTTCTTTTTAGTATAATTGGTTACCTATATCATGGGATAATCATACATAAAAAACGGAACATTACCTAGATGTATAATCTAAATATCGTCCCGTTTACCTATCTATGTATCTGTATAGTTATTGCAGAATTAAACCTACAATCATAATTAAACTAAATACTATCATCCAACCAAACGCACAATATCCAAAAATTTTAATCCATTTAGGTAATTGATTCATGTTAATTTTATTTGTGGGAACTCCTTGCATCGAAAACATCATTTTTTGATCTCTATCTCTATTATTTTGTTGTTCATACATAATATCATCACCTTTCCAGAACTATTGTGTTTATAGTATATCAACCTAAAGAAAATTATGTACAGAATAAAAGAGGATAGCATATATATTATGTGGTGAATTTTATAAATAAATGCATTTAATTGCCATGATTCTAAGTGCTAATACGTTATAAATACTGAACAAGAGCCCTACATAAATAGGACTCTTGTTCTTCAAATATTAACTTGCTGGATATGCATCAGAACCAAGATAACGTTCTTTTATAATTTGAAGATGATGAAGCTCATGACCGGCAATGATGTATGCTAATGCACGAACTGTAACTTCAGAATTATTCGCATTTCCTCTTTGTGACCAGGCTTCTTTATCTAAGCTTCTAAGTAAATACAGGGTAGATTGGCGAACAACTATTAAATTCTCAAGAAGATCTTGCATAGATTGCTTATCAAAAGCAGCTCTAAGAACATACATATCATCATTATAGCCTGGAAGTTCTGCTGTCTCGCCTCGAGCGATAGATAGCAATCGATACGCCATAATACGTTCTGTATCTGCTATATGACCGATTACTTCTTTTATACTCCATTTAGTAGGAGCATACCGGAAAAGTCCCTTACTATTAGAAATTCCCTTTAATAAAAGATTCGTTTCCTTCATTTGTTGTTCTAGAATATGTATGATATTTCCGTCTGATACCAAGTTGGTATACGTTGCATAATAGGAGTTATATTCACTTACCTTTGGTCTTATTTCCATACGAATCATCCTTTATGTTTAATCTTTACATATAGCTTATCATAAAAGAATTCCAAATTAATCTGAAAAATGGAGGTGAATAAACATTTTTCATCCTCCTTTTCAGTTTCATAGATGAAATGTATCTCAAATAAGAGAATCTAATTTGCTGCTAAGCGTAATTTCGCTTTTTTTGCTGTTATAGGTAAACATTTAAGTTGAATACAGTTTGTCACTACTTATGACAATCGCCATTTAAAAAGTAGCATACGTCATTAAACGAAAAGCCTGTTAATAAGTTTATACTTACTACAAAAACAAATAAACTCGCCCTATTTAAAGGAGAGTTTATTTGTTTTTATGTTTAGATAGCGGAATACTCATGCAAAATTGCACACTATGTTCCATATTTTTTATTGAATACTTTATATCTAACGTTTCAAGAATTTGTTTAACAATATATAGCCCCAAACCACTTCCTCCAGTATTTCGATTCCTTGATTTTTCAATTCGATAAAATGGTTTGAAAATTTGTTGAATATCTTCATCTTTAATATTGATACCTGTATTTATAATTTTCATTTCGATTTGATCTTGTTTAGAATTCTCTCTTAACTTTATATAGACTTTTTCATTATGTGGTGAATACATAACCGCATTGTGGATAATATTTTTGCATGCTTTTTCTAAAAGAGCACAATCTGTATAAATAGAAAGGTCAGAATCAAATTCTTTTATTATTTCGATACTTTTTTGAGAAGCAAAAAATTCGAGATCTTTTGTGATTGTACCTATTAACTTTGAAGGATTAACTTCCTCTACTTTTAGTTTGAAGGTGTGTTGTTCTAATTTCGATACGCTTAAAATTTCACGAACTAATTGTTCCATACTTTCAATAATTTGATGATTTTTCTTTAAATATTGATCGCGATTTTGATAAGGGCCAATATTGTATATCATCCCTTCTAAGTATCCTTTCATTACAGTAAGAGGGGACTTTAATTCATGTGCTACAATCGCAAAAAACTCTCTGCGTTTTGTTTCTATTTCTCTTTCTTTTTCAATATCATTTTTTAATTGTTCATTTGCTTTTTTTAAATCAAACATAGCTTGTTGTAAGTTAATAGACATGTCATTCAAACTATTAGACAATTCTCCTAACTCATCTGTAGAGCGAACCTCAATTTTTTCGGAGAAATCTAAATTTGCCATCTTTTGTGCACCTTCATTAATATAAATAAGTGGCTTTGTAATAAACCTGGAATAAAAATAAGCACTTCCTATACCAATAATGAGCACAATGATACTAATATAGGGGAGAAATCGTACTAAAACCTGTGAAGCTTCATCAATCGGTTGAAATGTAGCAAAGACTATAAGTGTTAAACTACCATCTTGGAATTGAATTGGTTTCGTAACGTTATATGAATTGCTAAGGGTACTTGCATTCTCGAATCGTGTTGCTTTAGTAACTACTGTTTTTTGCGTACCACTTTGAATAAAAGAAAATGAAGGAGAGTAAATAATTACTCCTTCTTTATTTTGAAGGTAAAGCATCGCATTATTTTTTTTTGCGTATTCATCAAAAAGTGGTATCGCATCTTGAAACGTAAGATTTTTAGACTTATCAATGATTTCGTTTATCCCTGTTTGAAGTTGATCTGTTTTATATTGCTCATAAAACGTAGGGAGAAAGAAGTATAAAGTTAAATAAATCAATACTGCAAAGGATAACAAAATGAGAGATGTAGTCATAAAGAGTTTATAAGTAATTTGCTTCATCTTCATGAGTTTCACAATACTATTCATCAATTTTATAACCAATACCCTTTATTGTTTTAATATAAGGGATAGCTAATTTTTTGCGTAGGTTTTTAATATGTGTATCAATTATTCGTGTTTCTCCAAAATAATCGTACCCCCAAACCTTCTCTACGATATTTTCTCTTGTAAGTACTTTTCTCTCATTTTGAAATAGTAGTTGTAGAATTTCAAACTCTTTTGTCGTTAATATAATTTCAACATCATTTACATAGACTCTATATGCATCCACATCGATACGAACTTCTTTAAATATCAAATGATTATTTACATTTTTATCATAACTTCTTCTAAGTACAGCTTCGACTCGTCTAATCAAAACATGAAATGAAAAGGGTTTTGTTATATAATCATCGATCCCAAGATCGAATCCTTTCATTTGATCTTCCTCTTCTTCCAACGCAGTTAGCATAATAATTGGTACGTTTGACTGACTTCGAATCATTTTAGAAACTTCAAACCCATTAAGATTGGGCATCATGACATCTAGGAGAATTAAATCAAAGGATTGCTTATTAAATTGTGTCATACCCTCTAGTCCATCTGAAGCGACTACCACTGTATAATGCTGTGTCATTAAAAATTGTTTAATTAATTCCTGAATTTCTTGATCGTCCTCTACCACGAGAATATGATAGTTTTTCATAATATCACCTCTGGTAGTCATTATAGCCGTACTATCTGGAGTTTATGTGGAGATACAGTAGTAAACTTCATAGGACGTTTACTACCAAAAAGTATTATTAGCTATATTACTTTTTATGGAGAAATAATTGATTAAAAAACTTATCGTATGAATTGATGTATGAATAATATTTACGAAAAACTAATGTATAATAATGTGAATTGTATGTAATTTCTTAAAGTTTGTGAAAATATACTTGTGCTTCTTTACCAAAAGAGGGAAAGGAATTTTAATATAGAAGAAGCTACAGTAATACTAGAGTGTGTGCCAAGAACTTTGGATTTCTCTCATCTAGTTTCTATTTAATCGTTAATCACTACATAACAATGTTCTGGCTAAACCAAAAGTTTAAAGGTACAAACTTGGAGAGATTTATATAATGTTAGAAAGGTTGTGAAATGATTTGAAGTGTTATAAAGGTATGCTGTTTGATTTAGATGATACCTTACTTGATAGGGATAAGGCAGTAGCGGCATTATTTTTAATTGTTTTAGAAAAGTGTTATGAAAATGTAGATGGTGCGGCTAAAAGCAACATGTTACAGAAATTCAAAGAATACGATAAAAGAGAATATGGCATAAGTAATAAAACGACAGTTTTAGAATCATTGTTTGATGAATTCACGCCGAAGTATAGATTGCCACGCAATTATATCCAAGATTTTTGGAATAATAATTTCCCTAGATGTTTTTCAATAGACCAAAATACTATTCATTTCTTAAATCAAATAAAGAAGCACTTTAAAGTTGGAATTATAACAAATGGCTCAACTCAGAGGCAAAAAGCTAAAATATTTAACACGAATTTAAATAGGTATTTTGAAACAATCATTATTTCTGAAGAAGTGGGATTTAGTAAACCTGATAAACGTATATTCGAACTAGCGTTAAATAAGCTAAATTTACAGCCGGAAAATACTTTATTTGTTGGGGATGACTTAGAAAAGGATATTGCTGGTCCTCAAAATATAAATATAAAAGGTGTGTGGTTTAACCCTCAAAAAATCAAGAATACTACCAAAATACAACCATATGCCGAGATTAACACTTTGGATAGTTTGTTAAGTTATGTTACTCCACAATATTTTTATAACAAGTAAAAGCAATTTCATATATATATTCAAAAATATAAAAAAGAGAAACTATCATTAATTTCATTGACCGTATTAGTAATAAAGAATAGAGGCGATTTTAATAGCTGCGGCTAATTTAATCTATGATTAATACGAAGTTTTGTAAAACAATTTTACTCATACGGTGCACATTATAAAGGGGTGGGACTATGGACATAAAGAAAGTAGTAATCGATGGAATCAATATTGCGGTCATTAGAAACGATAAGGTATTAATATCGGATGTTCAGTCTGCATTAGATACTATGGCAACAGTTCAATACGAGGTAGATGCGAAGCATATTATTATCCACAAGTCATTAATAAGTGAAAGCTTCTTTGATTTAAAAACACGTCTTGCGGGTGATATCCTTCAAAAGTTTATAAACTACAAGGTAAAGATTGCTATCATTGGGGATTTCTCTATTTACACTAGTAAAAGCTTAAAAGACTTTATTTATGAATGTAATAAAGGGAATGACATTTTTTACTTAGCAACTGAGCAACAAGCAATTGAAAAACTAAGTACATTAAAGTAAAAATTATATCCTGCTAAATTCCCCCATTTCACTTAGTTCATGATTATATACGATATAGAAGAACTGATGTTTGTGGTAAACTAAGAGATGAATAAAGGGGGAGTTTTTTTGAACAATTTTAATGATACGATCCGAAATTTAAATAATATAGTTTACCAACCTAACAATTTAATGATTACGAATCTAAAAGAAGAAAAGCAAAACGCAGAATATGCAGGATGTTTATTCCACTTAAATAACAAAACCATTCGTTTTAGAAAATCAAAAGTTACCCCTAATAAAATTGGTCAATTTGTTTCTTTTTGGGAGAAAGATGACAATATGCAAAATCAAGCATTTTCTTATGACGCTGCTCCTGATTTATTAGTTATTACTTGTATAGATGATCATAAACTAGGACAATTCATTTTGCCTAAAGAGATTCTTCTTAAGGAAAAAATCTTGAGAACACAAAATCAAAAAGGCAAGATGGCTATGAGGATTTATCCTATATGGGATAAGCCTGTTAGCAATCAAGCTAAAAAGAGCCAAATGTGGCAACTTCAGTATTTTGTTGATTTAAGCGATTGTAATAATTTACCTATAGACAAACTATTAAATTTGTATTTGTAGCTTCTTATCTTTAGTGATCTTGTCGGTTAGACTTTTTGTACCGGTACAGTTACATAAAATGTACGTTGTTACAGTACCCCTTAAAACTTACAATCAGCATATATTATTTAAACTTATAAAATTTTAAGGGGTGCTAAATATGACAAGTTTACAAGATCAGCTTTTCGCAAGATTAAATCTTAAAAAACGTAATGAAGTAACGTTTGAAGAATTACCTACTATACTCTTTTCATTTGCACATACTATACCATTTGAGAATTTAGACGTTATAGCACAAAATACGAATCAAATCTCTCTGGAAAACTTACGAGAGAAAATTTTAACTAGTTCCCGTGGTGGACTTTGCTACGAATTAAACACCCTTTTTTACTATTTCTTAAAAGACTGTGGCTATGATGTACAACTGGCATTAGGTACGGTTTATAAAAATGATATAAATGCATGGGCACTTGAGGATGGCCATATAACAATTATTTTAACTTATGCTAATGTACAGTATTTAATTGATGTAGGTATAGCTTCATTAGTACCTCTTGTTCCTGTACCTTTTACTGATGAGTCTGTTTCTTCAAAGAATGGGTCGTACCGGGTGAGACGAAAAGATACGAGTAAAGGAAATTATGTTTTAGAAAGAATAGATGCTGAAGGAGAATGGAAAGTTTGTCATGCCTTTTATAAACATATTATTGATGAGATAGTAGTAAACGATGTTCAAAGAAGAGTAATAGAAGATGAGAAATCTATTTTTAATAAGGGACCAATTGCAGTGAAATTGACGGACTCTGGGCATGTCTCTTTAACGAATAATAGTGTAACTGAAATTATTTATGGAGCAAAAACTAAGCGTGAGGTTACAGAAGAGCAATATAGAGAGCTTTTATATACTTTATTTGCTATTAAGTTATGAATAATAAAGATAGCCGGTACTTAATCAGAGGCGGCTATCTTTATTATTTTTTGGTGTAAATGGTTTTCGTCTAATATGTTTCGGAAACTGCGGTATAGTTAATGTTTCCTCAGTTTCTTCATATGTATGAAAAACTGGTTCTTTTGCAGCAGAATAATATGATTTAAAGTTTGATTTTCTTAATACATATAATACACTAGAACAGTACGAAAAAGTATGTACAATGAATTTTGAATGTAAAGGAAGATTATTATGTCAGTTATTGATAAATTGAAACTTAATAAGTATACAAATATGGTCGTAATTAACGAACCAAGTAATTATGACATTTTTACAGGTAAAGAAACTGTATTCTCAAAAGAACACGATGCTATCTTTATATTTGTAGAAACGCTTGATGAAATGGTGAAACAAACGAATTTTATTATTAGTAATGAAGAATTACTAATTGAAAAAGGTTACGTGTTCTTCGCATATCCGAAAAAAGGTAATGCTCGTTATAGTACGTTTATTCACCGTGATGAGATGTTTCCGGCATTAAACGTTGGAGAAGATGGTTATGTGGGAGAAAGCAATATTAAATTTGCACGAATGGTAAGTATGGATGAAGTCTTTACTGTTGTAGGTTTAAAACGTGAAAAGAAAAAAACAATGAAAACATCTGCTATGAGTCAATGTGTTGCCGATTATGCAGATCGAATTAAAGATGTTGAAACATTATTAGCTAATCATCCGAATGAACTTAAGTTTTATCAAAGTTTAACGCCTGGATACCAAAAAGATTGGGCACGTAATCTTTTTTCTGTGAAACAAGAAAAAACACGTGAAAAACGTCTAGAGAAAATGATAGAAATCCTTTCACAAGGCTATAAAACAATTGAATTATTCCGTAAGAAGAAAAAATAATGACTAAGAAAGTCACAATGCTGCAACAATTAATTGTGATGAGTACATTGAAAAAAGCATTCCTTCCATTATACTAAGGAATGTTCTTATATTTATATAATTAGCAAAAAGAGAAAAGGTGTTTGAAATGAAATCGTATATTGTAGTTGGATCTGGAATTTTAGGAGCGTCTACTGCTTATCATCTTGCTAAAGCAGGTGCGAATGTTACTATCGTGGATCGCCAACAATTAGGGCAAGCAACTGATGCAGGAGCAGGTATTGTATGTCCATGGCTATCACAGCGTCGTAATAAAGCATGGTATAAAATCGTTAAAGGCGGTGCACGTTACTATTCTTCGTTAATTCAGCAATTAGAAGAAGACGGTGAAACTGACACAGGATATAATCGTGTAGGTGCAATTAGTTTACATACTGACGAAAAAAAGTTAGATCAAATGGAAGAGCGAGCTTATAAACGACGTGAAGATGCCCCAGAGATTGGTGAAATCACTCGCTTATCAGCTGAAGAAACAAAAAAATTATTCCCAGCATTATCAGACGAATATAGTTCTGTTCATATTAGTGGTGCTGCACGAGTAAATGGAAGATTATTACGCAATGCATTAATAAGTGCTGCGAAAAAACATGGTGCAACTTTTATAAAAGGCGATGCCATATTAGTCCGTGAAGGAAATCATATTACTGGAGTTATAGTAAACGATGAAACAATTTTAGCAGAAAAGGTTCTTGTAACTGCAGGTGCATGGGCGAATGAAATCTTGAACCCATTAGGAATTAATTTCTTAGTTACATTCCAAAAAGGACAAATTGTTCATCTGCAAATTGAAAATACAGCAACAGAAAATATGCCAGTTGTTATGCCACCGAACGATCAATATATTTTAACGTTCGACAATGGTCATGTCGTAATTGGTGCAACACATGAGAATGATACGGGTTTCGATCATCGTGTAACAGCAGGTGGTCTACATGAAGTATTCCATAAAGCATTAACAGTTGCACCTGGCTTAGAAAATGCTACAATGCTTGAAACGAGAGTTGGATTCAGACCATTCACACCAGGATTCTTACCTGTTATCGGACCGCTACCTAACTTTGAAGGAATTCTCGTTGCGAATGGATTAGGAGCTTCGGGTTTAACAGCTGGTCCATATCTAGGAGCGGAACTTGCTAAACTAGCGCTCGGACAACCGATTGAATTAGATTTAAATGATTATGACGTTGCTGGCGCAATTGAATAATATGGGGTACTGCTAACATTTAGGAAAACCATGCTAAACAAATTTGACAAGGAATAAACAGTTTTTCCTCTGTTAAGAGTATGCCTGTTTATGAAAAATAAAATTCTTTAAAAATAGAGGGCCGACATTATAAACCTGCATTAATAATGTAGAATTGTGATGTCGGCTCTTTATTCATATTGCTTTAAAACTTATTTTCGAGAGGAGGTTGAGTAATGAGAGCACCATATCAAGTATTGATATTTCCTTATATAAAAACTGACGATTCTATTCAATATGGTATTTTTAACCGAAGTGATTATGGTTATTGGCAAGGAATAGCTGGTGGCGGAGAAGACGGTGAGATTCCTATTGAATCAGCAAAACGGGAAGCGTTTGAAGAGGCTGGTATTACAAGAGAATGTCCATATATACAATTAGATTCTGTGTCTTCACTACCAGTAGAGGATGTAGTTGGAGGATTCCTTTGGGGAGAAGAGGTTTATGTAATAAAAGAATTTTCTTTTGGAGTTAAAGTCCCTACAAAAAACATATCATTATCTAAAGAACACTTCAATTATAAATGGTTATGCTTCGAGGAAGCAGTAACGTTTTTGAAATGGGATAGCAACAAAACAGCATTGTGGGAATTAAACAAAAGGCTATTAAAACAATAAAAGTTTTAGCTAACAAAGATATTAGTGGAACAAGAATTTGAACAATTAAAAAAATCTTGCTACACTTCTAAACCGTGTTTTAGATTATAAAATAGAGTAATATAGATTTGGCATGGGTAATGAACTAAGAGAACTTGCACTAAGAAAAGCCCTATACAGTTGCCTGTGAAAAAATGAAAATAGTTAGAAATATTTTTATGTTGTACAGTTTTTGGCTATGAATAGCGGAATAAATATTAAGTATTCAACAGTTCAAATAGAACGAGTCATCTTTTTATTTTAAGAAGAAAGATGACTCGTTTTATGCTAAAATTCGCTTAGTGTATATTTTCGTTAAAATGTGGGTGGGCCCCTTTTAGCAAAACCGGAGTGGGAATGATGAGTATAAATAGTTTTGTGGGATTAATAAAGGACGAATTATTAAAAGAGGTAAGCATACGAAGTGAGGATGAATTCGAGCCTGTAGTAGTTAAAGATATTCCTAGACTTTGGAAGTGTTTAGGGACAGGTAATTATGCCGCAGTATTCATGCACAGAGAATACAAAGATTGGGTAGTGAAAGTTTACGTGCGAGAAGGAGAAGGAATTGAAAAAGAGTCAGAAGCATACCGAAGAATTGGAAATCATCCTTCTTATTCAAAGCTTATATATAAAGGAGAAAATTTCATAGTATTGAAACGTTTAAAAGAAATTACTTTATATGATGCTATTCATAAGGGGATTAAAATTCCTAAGCAGGTAATACTTGATATCAATGAGGCTTTGGAGTATGCGAGGGAACAAGGGTTAACTCCTTGTGATGTTCACGGGAAAAATGTGATGATGGAAAAAGGAAGGGGATATGTGGTCGATGTATCTGATTTCTTAAAAACAAAAGAAGATAGTAAGTGGAGAGACCTAGAAAAGGCATATTTCACCTTTTATTTTCCTTTCATTTATAAATTGCCTTTCCCCGTTAAAATACCGTATTTTATGTTAAACATTGTTAGACGTTCGTACAGAAAATATAAGAAGCTTAAAAAGAAATTCAAATTATAAAAGGACCACATATGTTCCCAAAAACGAGTTGAATTCACATAAATTACTGTAGAAAAATTTAAATTTTTGTTTAGGGGCTACTTCAAGACCTTAGCTTGCTGGGTATATGGTGCTACCCCATTACTATCAACTTAAGAATTGATAGTAATGGGGTATTTAATTTCTTATCTTGATGAGTATGGGATACTGCCAGCATTTCTTCTATCTTCTATATTCTTGTTGTAGGGTGATATAAAATTCTTAAGTTAATAGGCCTTGAGTGGCATACAATAGCAGAATTAACGAGTAAATGTAACAATCTCATCAACAGCTTTGATATAACCACCTGCCTCACGGAATGATTGACTAATTTTTTTGGCATTCTCTTTGTAAATCGAATGCTGCAACACTTCATTAACGGCATGTTTTAAATCCTCGGCCGATAATTGCTGGATATTTAACATAAATCCTGCGCCAAGTTCGTATACTCGCTCAGCAATCGTATGCTGATCATTTATAAATGGGAGCATAACTAGAGGTACTTCAAAATAAAGTGATTCACTTGTGCTATTCATTCCACAATGACTAATAAATACATCCGCTTGACGCAGTATATCTAATTGTGGAAGATAGTTACCAACAATAAAATTATCAGGTATATCTCCTAGCTGCTCCACTATTAATTGTTTGCCTATACTAAGTACTACTTTCGCATTGAGATCTTTTAAACCGACGAAACATTTTTGATAGAATTCAGGCTGATTATTAATTATGGTTCCCATAGAAATATGCAACCCATTTTCCAGGTAAAGACTGTGCATCATAGAGGATGTAATCGTATGTTTCTTTGGAGATTTCTTCAAAAATGGCATCAGTAATTCTTTCCATAGCATGAAGGAAGTGTAATAAGTACTCTTGAGGATGGGAAGTCATAAGATTCATAGTTTCCGAAAGCTCTCTTTGTGCCTCTTGATTGATGGGACGGAATTGTGCACCTGCTTTTTTGATTTTTTCTTCAAAATCATTTGATGAATAATAGACAATGTTGTCTCCACGTTGTACTAAATCATGTACTAATCCTAATGTTGGATTTAAGTGTCCTTCTCCACCTATATTGATGTAAAGTGCTTTTTTCATCTTTATCCCCTCCAGTAAATTTGATATCGTAAAATGTAAACGATTTTTTATTTTGTTTGAATTATAACAAACGAAGTGAATAAATGTCTATTTTCATTTTTGAATATTCTTAATTTTTAGAGGGTGTTTTATTTAGATAACTTGATGGATGTGGCGAGACCCCACATCCATCAAGTTAAGAAAAAGAAACACCCCAAAAACAAAAAAATGAGATGACTTCTCAAAGTAACTAACTGTAGAGAAAGAAAAATTTCATTTAGTGGGTACTTCAAAACCTTAGCTTAATGGCGATGGGTTCACCATATCAAAACAAGAAAATTGTGCGTATAGACATATTTTTCAACCGCTTCCTGTACGTTAAGGGAATCGTTATTTTTTTACAGTTTTTTTATTATGGAATTCAAAATAACTAATTATAATAGGTGAAAAAACAATCAATAGTTGGGTTACGGAAAGGATTCGAATTTACATTCTTTCTCAATACATATTATGGATAAATAAAGTAAAATATGGGTTAGGGTTATGTCTCATGTTGTGTTAATCCTAACAATAACTAAGGGTACATAATATGCTTTCATACCTTTGAATAATTTTGTTATAGAAGGGATGGAGATTTAAATGGCTCAAATTGTTGGTATTGATAGATACCTTTGTACTGGGGCTTTAATCTATATGCGTGAGGGCCTTTCCCTAAGTCTTGTTAGGAAGTAAGGAACAGCAAGCAAACACTTATACAATATGAATAGAGGAGAGGAATGCCTTATGAAAATACGTAGTCAAATTACATGTGCAAGTTTGGCCCTTTTAATAGTTGGAAGTTCCCTGTTATATACAACACCAACCTCAATTATAAAAGCAGAGCCCACTCAGAATGTATCTAGTTCGTTACAAACAAATACGCAACGAGATCATACTTCCGTCAAGCAAGCAATGCGGGATACATTGCAACTTGGATACCCGGGGATACTTGCTAAAACTTCTGAGGGTGGAAAAACGTGGGGGTATGCCGCTGGAATAGCGGATCTGAGAACCAAGAAACCAATGAAAACAGATTTTCGCTTTCGCATTGGGAGTGTGACGAAGACGTTCACCGCAACAGTTGTACTTCAATTAGCTGGAGAGAATCGCCTGAAGCTAAACGACTACATCGAAGACTGGTTGCCTGGTGTCATTCAAGGAAATGGATATGATGGTAACAAGATTACTATCCGGCACATATTGAACCATACAAGTGGTATCGCTGAATACTCAAGGTCAAAAGACGCTGATTTTACGGATACAAAAAAATCGTATACGGCTGAAGAGTTAGTGAAGATGGGGGTTTCTCTGCCTCCAGACTTTGCTCCAGGAAAGGGCTGGTCTTATTCAAACACAGGATACGTATTACTGGGCATTCTTATTGAAAAAGTAACTGGAAACAGCTATGCGGAAGAGGTTGAAAATCGAATTATTGAACCACTTGAATTGTCGAATACATTCCTACCAGGCAACTCAAGTGTTATTCCAGGCACTAACCATGCCCGTGGATATGTCCAACCAGACGGAGCAAGTGAGCTAAAAGACGTTACTTATTATAACCCAAGTGCAGGTAGCTCTGCTGGAGATATGATTTCTACTGCTGACGACTTAAACAAATTCTTCTCTTACTTGCTCGGTGGCAAATTACTGAAGGAACAGCAACTAAAACAAATGCTTACTACAGTTCCTACAGGAAAAGAAGGAATCGATGGATATGGTCTTGGAATCTATGAAACTAAGCTGCCAAGCGGTGTCTCGATATGGGGACACTCAGGTGGCATTCTAGGGTTTACAACTCTAGTTGGAGGTACACTTGGAGGCAATCATACGTTGGTCGTCAATTGGAATAGTTTGGGTAGAACTGGCAGTCCTAATCCTTTTAAAAATATTTTACTTGCTGAATTTAGCAAGTAGGAAAAAAGGAAAAATTTATCGTAGTTTTCATAGTTGAAAATGTACTTTTCTGGTTCAAAAGCCCCAACTTATTTTCAAGAAAACTTTGGGGCTTTTTTTGTTTTGGTGGCGTTTATTCTTAAGTTGATGGATGTGTGGTGCTACCCCATCGCTATCAAGCTAAGCT
>NZ_NTVM01000079.1:0-2020 GCF_002558005.1 Bacillus sp. AFS012607 | reverse complement strand
TTCAGTCAAAGTAGGGGATTGTATTGAGTTTACTCATATAGAGGGAGAAGCACAAAAGGAAAAGACACGCGCCACACTTACTAATCTTGAGAATAGTAAACAGGAGTATATGGGAAAGAAAAGAATATATCAGGTTACCTCTATGGGATTATTAATAAAGTCATAGATTTTACTACAAAAGTTAAATTATAGATTTATATATTATATAAAAATTTTAACCATTATACGCATTAAAAAAATCTCAAGAGAATATAGATTGGCGGGTATAGTATGAACATATTCAAAGGGTTTCTAATTTCATCAATTGCAATGACAACTTTTGTAGGAACAGATCTAATCCTACAAAATGATAGTATTCATAATAAAGTTTATGCTGAATCTTATAATGTCACATACAAGGAAAGAGATTCACAGGAAGAAAGATTAATTGTAAAGTTTAAAAATCAAATTGACTTACCTTATGAAGATGGTATTGAGAAAAGAATAAAAAATGGGGATTATGATAACAATTTAAAGGAGTTATTTTCTGAAAATAAAGAACTTACTTTGAATCGTCTGTTCTCATCTGTAAATCCGATAGAGATTGAAAAGTTATCAGTACACTCTAAATCATTTGCTAATCAATCAGCTAATAATTTATTAAATTATTATATTGTACAAGCTCCTAATAACATAGAAATAGAGTTGTTACTGAAAAAATTTGAAACATCACCTCTTGTAGAGGAGACTTATATACAAGAAAAACAAATTTTGACACCCCCTGAAATACAGTTACAAGATTTATCTGTTAATCCGTACGATGATCCTAGATTTAAAAATCAAGGATATCTTGAAGCGGCACCAAAGGGAATTAATGCCTCGCATGCTTGGAGCATTAAGGGTGGTGACGGGAAGGGTACAACTTTTGTGGATATGGAATATGGGTGGTTATTGAACCATGAGGATTTAGTCAATAAAAATATAAAGCTTATGTCTGGACAAAATATAAGCCAGCATAGAGCTCATGGTACTTCAGTTTTAGGAATTGTTTCATCCGAAGATAATCAAATTGGAAATATTGGAATTGCACCAAAAGCAAATGTAAAAGTAATATCCCAAATTAGGGATAATGGAATTTATAATACAGCAGATGCTATTTTAAGTGCTGTACATAATTTACAATCAGGGGATGTTCTTTTATTAGAGGCACAAGCTTCATATGATGGGTATGGGGATAAATATTTACCTGTAGAAGTACATCCAGATATTTTTGATGCAATTCGTGTTGGTGCAGATAAAGGGATTATTATTATAGAAGCTGGCGCAAATGGTTCAAACGACTTAGATAATTTTAAAGATCGTAATGGAAAAAAGATCTTAAATCGAAATAGTCCAGACTTCAAGGATTCAGGTGCTATTATGGTTGGGGCGGGATCATCAACTGTTCCACATAAACGTTTATGGTTTTCAAATTATGGAAGTCGATTAGATGTATATGGATGGGGAGAAAATGTTGATACAACATCAGCAAATCCAAATCAAAATACTACAAATTTATATACATCAACATTTAGTGGAACATCAAGTGCTTCACCAATTATTGCCGGGGCAGCAACTTCGATTCAAGGTATTGCTAAAGAACATCGAGGTTCTCCTTATACACCAGCCGAATTAAGAAATATTTTAAGTAATCCAAATACAGGAACACAATCTCAAGATCCTTGGAATGATAGAATAGGTGTTTTACCTGATTTAAAATCTATATTAAATAACTTAGGTTTTAATTCAGATATACCGAACTCTTCTAGTATTTTAGAAGGAAAGCAGTTTGCATGGTCACTAAAAGGAATTAGTGATTTTGAGTTTGCAAAAATTAATTTCAATAAGTCAACAGAAGAAATGCAAATCGACTTAAAAGCAGGCGTACCGCATCATTATTTTAATGAAACGTATGCGAGTATTAAAGTACAAAATGCAACAGGAAAAGTAGTATACAATAAAGACATTTATGGAAACAAACAACAAAATGCTGAATCGCAAA
>NZ_NTVM01000078.1:0-3048 GCF_002558005.1 Bacillus sp. AFS012607 | reverse complement strand
TAACCATAATAAGGCTTGCTCCCTGGATATCTTTTTGAGTTTTTAAATCTAGGTGATTTTAATAATTCAACAGCTACCTTCGGCTTTTCTGCAATAAATAATGTTTTTCCCATACGTATTACCTCCTATTAATCTACAATTTCAGTTTTACGCTTCCATTTCTTATTTCTGTGCTTTTTCATCATTCTGTGACCAAATAATAGCAACATGTTCAAAAAGACAGCTACAAGGAACATACAGCTCGCAAACAGCCATACATTCATGACATTCACCCCTTTCGTTCCAAAAACAAGAAAGAGGGATTTTTTTACCCTCTTTCATTTCTAGATATAAAAAAATCACTTCCTGTTTTCTCAATTGAGTAACAAAAAATGATTTAATCTGATTTTCCTGTTATAAAATTTTTCATCGTTCCATTTCCAGTGTTTCTCTTCTTCTACCTGATTTCTTTGTAGTTTTCGACTGATCTACATTCCCAGGATCTATTTCTTTATCTTTTTCTTTATTATTCGTTTGTTTTCCGTTTAATGGCTGAAATTTTTTATCTACATCCATTTCCTTAGATGTTGTAGACTGATTCACCGTTATCCCTTCTTTCCCAAGCTTCTCATCAACTCTGTTTTCTAATTTCACAACGTGTTCCTGGCTTACCAGCTCATTATCAATCGAGACATATTTCGTTGTATAATACCGCTCTTCAGCTTTTACACGAGTGACAATACTATCAATATTATCTGGCGTTTCTTCATATTGTGAACGTCTGTATGCTTCGAATTTTCGACTTAAATCCTTATCTAACGTAGTTGGCTCCTTTTCTTTTAAAGGCTGAATTTGTTGATCTAGAGAAGCAATAGGTGCATATCCTTCCTTCTTCATTTCTTTATATAATTCCACTTCTTTTTCATTAAATGAGTAATCTTTTTGTGCCTCCGCTTTATCAACTAAGTGTCCATATCGTTCATCTTTTACCAATTCATCTAGACTCATATTTGCATCCTTTTCATAAACCACAAATGACAAATTTCCTCTCCCGTCAAAGATAGAACTTTGAACCTTTTCATATAAATCTGGTTTCAAAATGTTATCTAAGGGGTAATCTTCCCGTTTCCCGTTCTTCTCCATGAGGAAAACAGATAAATCTTCCCGATTTGTTGAATCTTGATTCCATACAGACAAATAATCAATATCTTTTGTAACAGCATCCATCATGTGGATTCTTGCAACTTCTTCTTCATCGTGTATACCGTTTGCCAATACTTCAATTGTTACTAAGTGGTTGGGTGTCTCTTTTGATTTTTCTAATGGATTTTCTTGTACTTTTTCCATCGGTATTTCTTTGTTATTTCTATGATTCACTACCTCATCTCGTAACGCTTGTTTTACTTCATCCGATAAATGCCTTTTCTCGTTTAATACTTGTTCATACGGTGTCTTGTAGTCCCCATCCCCCATATTCATACGATCCATACTCACAAGCTCCATTCTTCCAAACTCCCTATCGACTTCTTTTGGAATGGCAATATGATAACGAGCTTGATCGTAAGGGATGGTTTCACCTCTTTCTCTAGCTTCTTCCCTTGCTTTTTCAATACTTGAAATAACTTCAGCCATTTTTTCATTGGCTTCTCCAAATGGGATCAGTTGATTATTCTTAAAAGTTTCGTTGTCGCTCCATTGAACTAACATAGTTGGACGATTAATTTCGTCCTGATTTAATGCTGCATACTTTTCTTGATTCGCCTCATTAAATGCTTCAATAAATTCTTTATCACTCAATTTTTCTGCCCCTTCTACAGGCTCAAACGCTCGATTTTTATCTGCTTGTTCTCTTAAATCGTTAACAGAAATGAGTTCTTGTGTCGTTTTACTTAAACTCATGTATTCCACTAGTAAAATATTTTTTTCACTTTCATTCTGTTCTCTATTTTCATTCTGTTTTTCATTTTCTTTTATTTTAGCCACTTCATATTTTTCTGTATTAAATAATATAGCGTATCGATCATCTTGTTCTAACTCACTTAAAGGAATAAGCAAATCTTCTTCACGTACAGTAAATGATTGACTTTCGTTTCTATCAAGGAGAGTATCTTTTACTTTTTCATAAACATCTCCTTTAAAAATATCTTCAATATTAGAAACATCCCTTTCGCCATTATAAAATTCATCACGGTCTAATACACCCGGATCATAAATTGCCATATGATATACTTCTTTGGTTTCTGCATCCACCATGTGTAATTTTGCAATCTCACCGTCTTTTATATCCTTATCTAGTATTTCAACTGTTACTACATGCTCTTTTTCATTATCAGACACTTGTTTTGACATATTATCTACTCCCTTTTCATTCGTTTTTTCTTTTTCCTTTTCTAACGTATTTTCAATTGTTTCAATAAATTCAATCGAAGTTTCATGTACTTCTTTCAACAACTTGGTTTTATCTTTCATTTCTTTTCCTTGTGTCCAGCTTGCTAAATACCCTAAGGAATATTCACTTGTATCAATCCCAAAATAAGAAGAAACGGCATAAGCTGTCATTTCTGCTTGAAACTCTTTTTCTGGTGCTGTGTAATGCATATGTGTCTCTGCTGTATGAAGTTTGGCATGTGCTAATTCGTGAAGAAGTGTTTTTACATTTTGTAATTCACTGTTTCGTGGATTCAAAGCAACTTCTTTTGTTAAGGTGTAACTAACCCCCTTTGCGACCCCAAGTTCTTGCTTCGGCTCAATAATTTTCACACCGTTTTTTTCCGCAATAGCTTCCATTCCCTTGTACAAACTCTTGTAATCTGTTACGCTCCCGTCTAGCCAACGATTCGGAAAAATACGAGGAAGATCTTCCGCTTTTGCGTTTGTTTGGGACACATCAAACACATGACCGACAGCAAAATATAAGCGACCTGGTTTCACTTCTACGCTTTTAGATTCAATTTGTTTTTTTTCTTGCTCACTCGCCTTTGTAACGGATTTCCATGTCCCATCTTTGTCTTTAAATCTTGCTACCGTTCGGTTTGGAACAAGAATTTTGATTCCTTTCTCACCCTTCTT
>NZ_NTVM01000077.1:0-1659 GCF_002558005.1 Bacillus sp. AFS012607 | reverse complement strand
ATATGAAAGAATATGAAGCTCATTTTAGCGAAATTGATGAAAATCCGTTAGGCTTTGCTATTGGATGTCGGAATGCATGTATACTCGTAATTCCCATTTGGACGGTTATTTTTTGGATAGGGAGCAAGATATAAGAAACCGAGAGGGAGATGAAATGAGATGTCAGAAATCCACGTCGGTAAAATGAAAAAAATAGGGAAACTTGGGGAAGACGTTATGCAGCGCAAGAGTGCTTGGTTGTCTGAAGAATTGATGCAAGCAATTTCAATCGCTCAAACTGTAATTAAACCATTAAAGCAACATGATTATTGGATAGAATCCGCTACAAAATTATTAGCAGGAAGTATTTTATATCTGGATCAACGGCATAAAAACCTATACTACCTAGATGTGAAAAAAGTTATTGAGTTCACGGAAAAAATGTATGAGAGTGAAGCGAACTTGGTAGAGGTAGTAAATTCGCTCGAAAATGAGCATCCAGCATATCATATCTTCCATGAGATAGGTCTATATTCAAAAGAAACAAGGGATGCGATAACTGTCACTTTGCTATACATTCTTGAAAAACATCAACGTGAAAAGCAAGGGGAACAAAAAGAGTATTTTTGGTTTCAGTAGTAGTCAGAATAGGAAAATGAAATAGGAAGGAGTGCAATACATGTTAGGCGTAGCTAAGAAGTATACAAAGGTGATTAGAGCGTTGAAAGAACTGAATGAAGGGGAAAAGGTTGCAGGTGTGATAAAAGCTCGTTTTGGAGCTTATAAAACGGTCATAGAAGGTGTGAAAGAAAACGCCAACGATTTTATTTTCATTT
This sequence comes from Bacillus sp. AFS012607, assembly GCF_002558005.1. Taxonomy (NCBI): domain Bacteria; kingdom Bacillati; phylum Bacillota; class Bacilli; order Caryophanales; family Bacillaceae; genus Bacillus; species Bacillus sp. AFS012607. Next base: position 844 of record NZ_NTVM01000077.1, on the reverse strand, counting down.
TTGATCCAAAAGGTATCTTTTATGAAGATACCCATCACGAAAAGCGAAAACAAGGGTATCACATAATCAAACATGATTTATTAACTGGTTATGAAACACTACAAATGGATCTAAAACAAAAATCCGTTGTGTACATCAGTGTAGAAACGGAAACAAGTACGTATCAAGAGAGAGGAGAAGCATTATCTAATTTTCTTCAGTATCTAACAGAATGCAAGAACATAAGACCAATTCACCTGGTATTTCATCAATATGATTTGTACCCGATCCCTCATATGGAGCAGTTTTTGAAAGAAAGCACAACATACCACATTCAGCATTCAATCGTAGTTGAATCTCAATCCGCATTACAGCACATATACGGAAAAGAGGCAGCACAACGCATCATAACCTCGTATAACACAACAATCCTAGCATGATCTAAAGCACTCGTTCACTATTTCATCCTATCTAGATGGCTAGAAAACTAGACAAGGGAGAAGCGTTTTTCTCCCTTCTCTATCAAAAATAGGAGGCGTTCATATGGGAAAAGAAAAAAGACTCACATTTTATGATATTGCGGCATCACAAGCTCATAGTGTTAAAACTTTTGATGGAAAAACATACGAACTGAAAGGCACCATCGCAATTGAAAATAGCACAGGAAGCATTGAAAAAGTGGCTCAAATCTATTATCAAGTGCGCTCGGTTAGAGATGAACATCAAAACTTAATTGCTAAACGAAAAAATAAACATGCGGAATTAGTAGCTGTCAAACAAAAGTGTAAATAAAAAAAGCGATTTTGAAGTGTGCTGAGAACATAGCACAAAGTAATTTGCTCTTTGACAATTTAGATATATATTG
>NZ_NTVM01000076.1:0-866 GCF_002558005.1 Bacillus sp. AFS012607 | reverse complement strand
ATATAATCCCCTACTTTGACTTAAACGGTTTGGCTCTCAGCAGATTGTTGTCTATTTCCTATAATGTCTTTATTGTACAAAATATTACCGGATGAATTCTGGACTTTAATGCTTGCATACGTACTAGTAAAATAGGAATGGGGGATACCCGCTTCTAATTTAATCTGCATTTTTTCTGTTGCTTTGTTATACTCTACTTTTGCGATTTCTCGATCATTATACCCCTTTAAAGACCAGGTAAATTGATTTCCATCTAAAACTGTTGTTTCTGGCATTTTTTCTACTTTCTTCAGGCCTTCTTTTGTCACTTGATATCTTGCTGTCTTTCCAATGGTTTCATTTTTGTTATTTTCAAGGTTAATTAAAGTCGCTCGCGTTTTTTCCTTTGTTGCTTCCCCTTCTATATGAGTAAGTTCAATATAATCCCCTATTTTCACGGGCACAGTTTGACTTTCAGCATTTTGTTGTTTATTTCCCACGATTTCCTTATTGTACAGGACGTTGCCAGAAGAATTCTGGACCTTAATACTCGCATACGTACTAGCAAAGTAGGAATGTGGTACACCTGCTTCTAGTTTTACCTTCATCTCTTCTACCGTTTTATCATAATCTACTTTTGCAAATTCTCTATCACTATATCCTTTTAATGACCACGCAAACTTGTTTCCTTCTAAAATTGTTGCTTCTGGCATTTTTTCTACTTTCTTCAGGCCTTCCTTTGTAACTTCATATATGGCTTTTTTTCCAAAGCTCTCTTGTTTACTATTATCTACATTTGTAAGAGTAGCCCTATGTACACCTTCTAGATGTGTTAACTCGATATAATCGCCTACTTTGACTGGAACTCTTTGCGATTCAGCATTTTG
>NZ_NTVM01000075.1:0-8163 GCF_002558005.1 Bacillus sp. AFS012607 | reverse complement strand
CTCATTTATTAATTGGCTCTGTATGTGTACATGCGGGATATTGTGAACAGCCAAAAAACTTATTTCCTGTTTTATTTGAATTACGAACGACTAAATCATGTTTACATGTTGGATATTTCCGTTCTGCAGGTTTTACCCCTTGATACACATCTTCAGCCGAATATCCGGGATTGATTTTATTAATCAATTTCTGAAGGTCTACACGATCTATTAGTTTTACATTGCAAGCTTCGGCTAATTCTTTCGCCTGCCTTGTATACACACTGTTCGTTACAACCCAGCCCTCATGTGCTTTGTAATAGGGGTCACCATACATGCCCATCAACTTAAGAAATCGGTAGTTCTCCAAAACGAAGAAAATTTCGTTCTGGGGACACTTCAAAATATTAGCTTGATGGCCATGCTACGTTACCCCTAATAAACATTAATCTTTCGGTTCATATAAGTAAAAATCGTCTTCTTCAGGAAACTTAATAACAATAACTTTTCTATTTTCTTTTTCAAATACAGTAGTAGCTCCTTCTTCATGCTTTTTTTCCACCCTTTAACTCTTATAGACATTAAAGGTAAATAACCAAAAGTATATTGATAATCTGCTGGCTTATCATCTTCAACATGGTTAGAAAAAATAAACACAGGAAAATCTTTAATTTTCGACTCTTTCGTCATTAAGAATGTAGAGAGAATCAGTAGTAATAAGCCCCCAAAAATTATCTTTGTTTTTTTAAGTTTCACAATTCATCACTCCTATTGATATTGTACTGAATATCATTATAGAAAAATATAACAAATTAATTCATTTGGCAAGATAAACACAAAAAGTAATATGTGTTGATGTGTAGAGATAATAAAATCATATAATTTCGGGCGTAGAAATAAAGTAACCATCTATCTGTTGAATAGATGATTATGGGGTGCTGACGCATCGCCATAAAGCTAAAGTTTTACACTATCCATTATGTAAAAAAGTCGTTATTCTTTTTGTAGAAATATACAGAAAGGATGGCGTTTTTGTATGACTCTATCGATTCAAGATAAGTTTCATTTGTTCGCTGAAGAACTACAGCGATATCTATCTCCACATATCCTCCAACAACTCGCACAGGAGACAGGTTTTGTAAAACGTACAAGCAAGTATGGTGCACGAGATTTGGCTGCTTTATGTATTTGGATCAGTCAACATGTAGCAAGCGATTCTCTTACTCGATTATGTAGTCAGCTTTATGCAAATACAGCTACACTTATGAGTCCAGAAGGACTTAATCAACGTTTTAACCGATGTGCGGTTTTATTTCTACAGCGTGTATTTTCCTTTTTAATTAAAAGCCAACTGAACGATTCTTCTCAAATCTCAAACCAATACATTTCTTATTTTCAGCGTATACGTATTTTAGATGCTACTATTTTTCAAGTACCCAATCATTCGACTCCTATTTATCCTGGTTCAGGAGGATGTGCACAAACAACGGGTATTAAGATTCAGCTAGAGTATGATTTACATAGTGGCAAATTCCTCAATTTTCAAATAGAACCAGGTAAAAATAATGATAAAACCTTTGGTACAGAATGTTTGGATACCTTACGACCAGAATATTTATGTATTCGAGATTTATGATACTTTTCTCTAAAAGATTTAGACCAGATGGATCAACGAGGGGTGTTCTATGTTTCACGGTTGAAATTAAATAATAGAGTATATGTGAAAAATGAATCTCCAGAATTCTTTCGGGATGGGACAGTAAAAAAGCAATCTTTATATGCTTTACTTGACCTTGAACATATCATGCATCAGATAAAACCAGGAGATACTTATGAAATTCGAAATGCCTATGTGGACAACAAAAATTACCCTCACGAGTTGTGATATACAGACTCACATCAACTCAAGTTCATAAACGTAGGAAACAGCAAACTTATGTTGAAAAGAAAAAAGGGGTTACATACTCTGAAAAAAGTAAACGTTTAACAGAAATCAATGTTTATATTAATAACATCCCATGGGAAATTGTTCCGATGGAACATGTTCACGAGATTTACTCTCTACGTTGGCAAATAGAGATTGTATTTAAAACATGGAAATCTCTTTTTGGTATCAATCATTGTCACAATATTAAGCGAGAGCGTCTAGAATGTCATCTTTATGGACAGTTAATCGCTATTTTTCTTTGTTCTTCCACTATGTTCAAAATGCGACAGCTGTTACTACAGAAAAAGCAAAAAGAATTAAGTGAATATAAAGCAATTTATATGATTCAAGATCATCTGTACTTAGTATATGAAGCTATACAACAAGACACCCAAGAAGTATCAAAAATTTTTCTTCGTCTGTTTGACCTCTTACACAAAAACGGACGGAAATCCCATCGATATGAGAAAAAGACAGTCTTTGATATTTTAGGTATTGTTTATCAGTGCACTGTATCCAATCTAAAGCAGAAAACTGCATAACCTTTAAAAATACACCTTATCAAGGTTTATTTGGAATGCGTATTTTTAGAAACAAATAAACAAAATATCAAGCATGTAGGCAACAAGAACGGAAGTTCATGAAATACCTAACCTTAGCTTGATGGGCATGGGGTCACCATATCATTTCGGGAAAATTGTACGTTTAGACACAATTTAGACACGGATTAACGTATTCTCTTTACGTTAAAGAAAAGGTAAAGATATTATCAAGATAACCTAAAAAAGTGTAGAAAGGAGATTCTACACTTTTTTAGGTAAATAGAAATGAAACAATACGCCATCGACTGTATTATTTACCCCATACTCAGCTTCATGAAGTTCTAAAATATTTTTTGAAATAGCAAGTCCAAGCCCCGTTCCACCTTGTGAACGTTGACGTGCTGTATCAACTCGGTAAAAACGATCCCAAATTTTATCTAATTGATCCTCTTCAATATGAGCACCTTTATTTTCTATACAAATCTTGACTCGATTTGGCTCATCTATTGTAGAAATAATAATATCCTCTTTATTTGGTGTATAGCGTATGGCATTTGTAATAAAATTGACGATTACTTGTTCAATGCGAAGTTGATTAGCAATCACTTGGGTTGGAGATATATTTTTGTAAACATGTAACTCTTTTTTCTCTATCTCTAATAATAGCTGTGCACATATATGCTTAATAACTCCATCAATATAAAAAGTATCTATTTTCATTTTATAGGTACCAGATTCAAATTTCGCCAACTCCAGCATGTCTAAAATTAACATATCCATCTTATCTACTTCTTTTTCCATCGCTTGAAAATAATATTCTTTTTTATGCTCTGCCACTCCATCTTTTAAAATAGAAATGCAGCTTTTCATAATACTTAGTGGTGTTTTTAATTCGTGGGATACACCTGAAATAAATTCTTTTCGCGTATTTTCTAACTTTCTTTCTTTTTCAATATCCTGCTCTAATTGTTCAATATGTGTGTGCACTTTATTTGATAATATATTAATGTTATTAGATAACTCACCAATCTCATCTTTAGACGTAATTGGAATCCTCTCCGTAAAATCTAATTGTGCAATTTGTTTCGTTCTATCATTTATTCGTAATAGTGGTTTTGCAATTTGTTTTGAATAATAAAACGAAGCCAGCAAAATAAGAACTACTACAAATCCAATGAAATATATGTAATAATCCTTTACCATTTGTATGGCTTCATCTACAGGCTGCAACGAAGCCATCGTAAATATATATGTGAAGGAACCATCCTTTTCTTGTATCTGTTTAATTAATAATTTATATTTTATATCATTTTTTTCATAGTCAATTATTTGTAAGAAATTATAGGTTTGTTCAGCACCATTTAACAACAATTCTGCTTGAAATTCTCTTATACTCTCCATAAATAAGTCATTTATATATATTGGATTTCCCAAGGCTATGTTAGCAGGCGATTGAAATTTCACAATACTCCCTGCAAAAGTAGTATACAAATCCCCCTTATCTTTTATGTTTCCCTTTTTTATTTCCAAAGCAGTTTCACTCATTTTCTTATCAAGTGGTTTATTTGTCCAATTCAAATTGCCATCTGCCATACTAACCGAAGCTGGAATGAATATATCATCTTTCTCAATTCCAGAAAGATAAACTTTCGTGCCTGATGTAGAACGTAATTTTTCATTTTCAATCTCATCGATTTTCAAAAGATTATATAAGGGAATTGTAACGGTCACTTTGCCCAATTTATTTTGTGAAAACTCATTTAATTTTACCTCTACATAAAAATCATTCGCATTCTTTAAATTCCCATAACGATCTAACGTTGTAATCCATATATTGTTTTTTTTAGAAAAGTCTTGTTCCAGTTTTTGCATTGCTTCTACGTTGCCCACGTGATTTAAATACTCCCTCTCAAAGGAGTTTATATTTGCTTTAATATCATTTACTTTTCTATCTGCATAATATTGTTTAAAAAATATCGTTTGTCCAATAAATATTGTTGCTAGAATTAGCATGCATAGCACTGTTGTAAGGAGAAACAATTTTAGTACAATTCCTTTTCTCATATATCCCCCACAAACTTATACCCTATTCGAACAACAGTTGTAATGTACTTCGCCTTATGCCCTAATTTATTTCGTAAATTACGAATATGACTATTTACAGTCCAATCACCACCAGCCAATTCATATCCCAAAATTCTAAAAATCAATTGCTCTCTTGACAGAACAATTCCTTGATCCTGCATGAAATAGGTCAGTATCTCAAATTCTGTATGTGTTAAATTAATATCGATTCCATCTATCGTAATGATACGTGATGGGAAATAAACGTAAATCCCATGAATAGATATTGTATCATTATCGTTACTTAGAGATTTACTTGTAACCACTCGGCTTGCAAGTAGACGCTTCGCCCTTACCAATAAAATAGGCAGACTATATGACTTTGTTACATAATCATCTGCACCTAGCTCAAATCCAAGTAACGTATCATCTTCATCTACACATGCTGCCAGCATAATAATTGGGAATTGAGACATTTTGCAAATTCTTGGAAACACAGACCATCCATCTCTTTCTTCAAGTACTTGATATTGTTCATTTAAAAAATAATCTTTCAAAATTTCACTTAAAATATCTTCGTCTTCCACAATTAAAATCGTTTTCGACATATGTTACTTCTCCTTCTCTAATTTCTAACTAACTAAAGAAACACACATTTTAATACTATTTCGAATTAGTCATAATCAAATTCGCTTAAATAATGTATCGATCTGGTGCATCGCCTATAAAATCAAATGGATAGCATGTAGTTAACGTTAATGTTGGTTTTTCTTTCTTTACGATAACTGTCCGATCATCTGTATTTGTAATCCACATCTTATGAATTTCATAAGTTTTAACCTTATTATCGTCTTCCACAATGAGGTTATCCATCTCTTTCAGCTCTCCTAGGTTTGTAAATACCGTATCACGATGTCCACTTAGTACAATGTGACCACCACTTTCAGACGGAGTTGTTGTACTATCACTCACAAACATACCAACTCCTTTTTTCAGTGTGGTGTCATTTGCACCCCAATATACAGAAAACTTCTTCACTATTTTCGGGATATTTAATACAGTTACTTTCTCGCCTTCCTTATACTGCATTTGAGAAGAAAGTACTTGAGAATTTATAGTTGTTTCAGTTGTATGTTGGTTTGATTCTATTTTTTCAAAACGTTTTATCTCATCTGTCGTTAACTCCTGTGCAGGACTTTTCCCTTTGTACCATTCAAAGGAATAATACGATCCAATAAGAATACCAATTATCATGAGAACAAATCCAACAAGATTTAGAAACGTCACTTTTCATCCCTCCATGTGAAAAAATGGTAGGGTTCTCCTACCATTTTTTTTATGAAATCATTCTATTCTTTATATGTTAATAGATATTTTATTTTATCCTTTAATTTTACGGCGAGTAAATCTAAACACAGAACCTAACACTATAAGACCTGCACTTAAGGCCATCATTATTACATTATTCGATGCTGTATTTGGCAATTTTTCACCTTTTGTAACTTGCTTTCCTGCTTCTTTTTTCATTTGCGCTTGTTTTTGTTGCTCCTGAATTGCTATTTCTTCCTTTGTCATTGTTCCAGTAGACGCACTTGCTACCGAAGAATATCCTACTGTTAATAGCCCCATCGCACAAATTAGTAAAAGTTTCTTTTTCATTTTATTTTTCTCCTCTTTCACATTTTTATATCGCATCGGATGTATTAATAGGATATATCCGTTATATAAAGATAAAATGCAGATTATGTGCATTTCATTCAAAGGTTTAATTGCGACAAAAAAGAAGGGAGTGTTCTTGTCCATCTCCCTCGAAACGGAGAATAAGACAAACGTATAGTATTTCTAAGTAGTGAATAGCGAAATTTTTATTTTATTCAAAGGGTATTGTATTAACAACTCCATCAAAACCCCATATAACAAAATCTGAAGGGTCATTTTTTAGTTAAACGGATTTTTTTCATGTTTTCTTTAAACAAATGAAAAAAGAGCCGGATTTTCATCACAGCTCATGTATGAATAGGTTCTGTATGTGTACATGTCGGATATTGAGAACAACCAAAAAACTTATTTCCTGTTTTATTTGAATTACAGATCACTAAATCATGTTTACATGTGGGACATTTCCGTTCTGCAGGTTTTACCCCTTGATACACATCTTCAGTCGAATATTCGGGATTGATTTTATTAATCAATTTCTGAAGTTCTACACGATCTATAAGTTTTACATAGCATGCCTCCGCTAATTCTTTTGCTTGTCTTGTATATACACTGTTTGTTACAACCCAGCCCTCGTTTGCTTTGTAATAGGCTTGTGCTGCATATATCTCTTGTACGGCACTGATGCCGACTCTATTTTTCATCCCGTAGCGTTTCGCCTGGATTACAATGCGATTCTTCCCCTTCAATACCAGGTCCGCTCCGAAATCATTTGACTGCTTTGTGACTGTTGGAGAATAACCCAACTCTCGAAAGAGAGCTTTTAGGTATACCTCGAATTGATGTCCGTCCATTTTGTCTATATAGCGAATACCAGACTTAGCCATTCGCTTTAATATTCTTCGCTCCTGGATCTTCCGGTACATGAATTTACAAATACGAAAAAGAACATAAAGGATAAAACCATACATCAAAATTTGTAATATGTTTGGCATTTCTGGTAGATTAGACACTTCGCTCCACCTCTTTAATTGGTTTCATTTTCTTTGGTTGGGCTGTTTCTTTTGCCTGTTGCTCATTCACTTGTTTCTTCCGGACATCGTTCCAATCTTTTTCATTCGTTGGAATATCCTCTTTAAGATCGACAAAGCATTTCATTGTCTGAATGAAGTCTTTCCCAGCCTTATCATTATCAACTGCCATTATGACCTCTTTAATATCGTGCCCTTCTTTTTTCGCATCCATTAAAGATTGAATCACTGTTTTTGACTTCAATCCATGCATAGAAACCAGACGAGCGTTTTGGATATTATTTTGTTTAATGCTCCAATGAGATAACATGTCGATTGGATCTTCATAAAAATAAATCTTATCCGGTTTACCTACATCAACCGTAAAGCCGGCATTGATTTTTTCATAATTCGGGACAATTTGCTTAAAACTACCTCTTTTATTCTCCATTTTGACCGTCCCTTGACGGTTCATTCCAATGACTTGCCCTTTGCCTCCTTCTTCTCTCCATTTGAACACCACATTATTTTTCTTATCTTGGGCGATGAGATCCTTTTTAATCAGCCAGTTCACTAAACGAGGATCAATTTTTCTCTCATCAATTAAGTATTGCTTGATTTCTGTCTGTTTCGGCACCTCTAAATGTTTTGGATAACGAAAAGGCTGCTGCTCTTTTTTGCGCTCCTCTTCCGCTTTTGAACGATCAAACTCTTTGTAGTCCCCCTTCTGAATGTCCATCACGGCTTGTGGGAATGTCATATCATAGTACATCATCGCAAAGCTAATCGCTCCATATCCTTTTTCCCCTCGACTATTCCAGGCGTATTGATTGCCTTTAATGATGAGACTGTCATGCTCCGTATGACGATAATAGTTACCTTCTTTCTTAAACGTTTCTCCTTTTGCTTCCAGATATGAAATCAAATCCACGTTTCTTGCTTTCATCACATCCTCCGCACTGACATATGCCATTACGGAATCCCC
>NZ_NTVM01000074.1:0-1031 GCF_002558005.1 Bacillus sp. AFS012607 | reverse complement strand
CAGATCCGGAGAAGCCAACAAATCCAGAGAAGCCAACAGAACCGGAAAAGCCAACAAATCCAGAGAAGCCAACAGAACCGGAAAAACCAACAGAACCAGAGAAACCAACGAATCAAGAAAAGCCAGTTCTGAAACAAAATGAAAAGATGGTAGCGAGTAAATAAAGAAAAAATCAATTGATATTGTCAAAAAGGTACTCATAAAAAGAGTACCTTTTTAATTTGAAAGGGGTCATATAGATGTTTGTTAATAGTGCAAATTTAGTACAAATTTCAAGTCTAGATAAAAGTTTAATGGTGGTAGGTCGAGTGGGAACAGGGAAAACGAGGGAACTGAAGAAAATGGCTTTAAGTTTATCAAAAGTTTTAGTGTTAGATCCAATGAGAGAATACGAAGACGAAGAATTTGAGAAGAAAACGGGTCATGTGACTCTACAACACTTGGAATGTGAATCGAATGAAGGGTATGGGAATTTTAAAATTACAGAAGATGTAATAAATAAAGCTAAACAATTTGAATATGTAATTGTAGATGAAACCAATTATTTAAGTCAGGAAGATTTTATATACTTTCTTCAACAAATGAAGGATTCCGATATAAAAGTAATAGCAAGTTTTCAACAAATGCCAACAGATGAACAAATTACTAAGAAATTTGGATATGTCATATCTTTAGATGTAACGAATGACTTCGATAAGATAATAGAATATGAGAAATATAATTATGATTCGGGCTTCGGCTTAAAGAAGTAATACGTGTGGCTAGATTGAACAGAGGTGATACTTTGATATGTATAGTGAAAAGATATCAATCAAATATAAATTAGCTGAAAAAGAAGTACTCATTCCATTGAGTGCTTTTTTGTTTGTTGGAATGTTTTTAATCGCTAATTTTTTACTCAACTTATCTTTAGAGCTGATAGAAACAACATTTAGTGATTTATTACACCCAAAACCATTTCATATGGAGGTAGGATTTCTTTTTCAGATGCCCATTGCAGAGCATCCAATATACTACTTGCTTGTTTTCCT
>NZ_NTVM01000073.1:0-857 GCF_002558005.1 Bacillus sp. AFS012607 | reverse complement strand
GAAAAAATAACGATGTATGCAGTAGCTAACATGCTATCGGAACTTGGTTCGAAAGAAATAATTATAGATCCAGAGGAACCGCCGAAAAATGCTTTAGATTTATACTTTGAGAATTTACCATCAGACAGTGTTGCGAAAATGCAATATGCAACTTCTAATTTCTCAAAAGGGCAAGCTAGAGGTGGTATTTTTACACAAACAATGAACGGTTTATCTATTTTTACATTTGATGAAATCGCTAAAATGACCGCAAAAAATAGTGTGGATTTAAAACGTGTAGGTTTTGGAAAAACAATAAAAGGAAAAGTAACACCTAGAAAACGAATAGAAATTGTATTTCCGGATGGCTCAAAGGAGTCTATCAAATCAGATATTACGGGACGTTTTGCATTAGATTTTAAGAAAGTAATAAAAGTTGGGGATACCATTCAATTTAATGAAAAAGGAAATAAGAAAAAGAAAACATCTATTTCTATTATGAAAATAGATGAAAAGACAGGTGATACAGAATTTAAAGTAATAGAAGAAAATGAAGATATACAAGTAATAACAGTGGACTATTTCGATAAACCAGTCGCTATTTTTATGATTACACCAGACTTTGATTCTTCAAATCATGTGATTGCTTCTATTTTTGTAAGGCAGCTTTATTTTATATTGGCAAAGGGTGCATCCCTCGCTCGTGGAGGGAAATGTCACCGTGAAGTGGTTTTTTGCTTAGATGAGTTTGGAAATATGCCGAGTATTGAAGGAATGGCAAATATTATCACGGTTTGTCTTGGTAGAAATGTTCGCTTTAACCTTGTAATCCAGGCATATGCACAATTGAAAAATAAGTATGGTGAGGATGCAGATAC
>NZ_NTVM01000072.1:0-323 GCF_002558005.1 Bacillus sp. AFS012607 | reverse complement strand
GCATACATCGTTATTTTTTCCTCTGTTCCTTCTGCAATACATTTATCTGTTATGGCTAAAATCATGGCGTTACATAAGCTCATAGCGCAATCTTGCCAAAAAGGATCTTTAACACCTGGTTTATAATACAAAGTGTGTGAGAGTGTCTTACATAGTGCTTGCGCTGTTGAATAATCTCCATCTTTATAAGCATCTTTGACAAGCTGCAATAAGTTATAACTCATAGAATCAAGTGGAGTTAACAGGTTCAAAACTTCAATGTGATAGCCTCGTTCTTCCAGCGTTTCTTTCGATGCGCTGAATAATTCCCCCTTTGGATCATT
>NZ_NTVM01000071.1:0-8083 GCF_002558005.1 Bacillus sp. AFS012607 | reverse complement strand
TTTGCGATTCAGCATTTTGCTGTTTGTTTCCATAAATCTCTTTGTTATAGACCACTTTACCTGATGTGTTTTGCACTTTAATACTTGCATATGTACTATCAAAGTAGTCATGTGGTACACCTGCTTTTAGATCTATTTGCATTTCTTCTGTTGATTTATTTAAATTTACTTTCGCAAATTCAAAATCTCCAATCCCTTTCAGCGACCAAGCAAATTCATTACCTTCAAAAATGTTTGGAGATTCATTTTTGATTTGTACCTTTTTCTCAACAGTTTGATCAAATATATCCGTTAATACAATTTTTGCATAAGCATTTGTTGGTAATGATATAGATTGACTGATTCCATTTTGATAAGATTTAATATCATCAATTACGTTAATAGGTTGGCCCGTCATATTTTCATTGTTATAAATTTCAATTTTCCCCTTAAATTGCGGTGTACTATTTTCTTTTAGTTTCCAAGATACATTTAATTTTTCATTTTCATAATATATAGATTGGATATCAAAATCTAATTTTCCTATTTCAGGTTGAGTAGGTTGATTTAGCGTGAATATTTTTCCTGACCCAATAGTAGACTGCGTATTACCTCCTGCTTTGACCCATACATATTCTGAAGTAGCTCCTCCATCATATTGATAAGTATTATCATGCGTTCCAGAAATACTTTGATTATTCCAAGAACTCCATTGTTTATCAACTAATTTTCGGCTATAACCATTTTTTAGGCGCGCTTCTCGAACATTCTGTCCACTATCAGCCCAGTCTTCTTGAAACATTCCTAATCCATGATTAAATGCAACATTAGCAACCGGAAAGTCCATAATTGCAATTTGATGCCATTTATTCTTTGTTACATCTTTCATCCATTGTCCAAATTTGGTATGACCATTTTCTTGCCATGAACGCATTGTCATTCTGTACCAATTGTTGTCTTTCCAACCATAAGTTGTTTGAACCTTCATTCCTGTTCCTTCTCCTCCAAAGGGGCCAGCTTGCGAATTCGGAGATAAGTATTCGGCTTTTATTGCTTCTTTAGAGGAAATTGGATCCCATAAGGCAAAATGTAAAGTACGTTTTCCATTTTCATCAAACCCACTTTGTTGTTGAAAACCAGCATATCCTCCAGCTTCACCACCTGCATTCCAGTTGTGTACAGCCCAGTACGTATAAGGTGGAGTCTGAACTGGTGACCAGTCTATACTAATAATATCTGAGACAGGTATATTTTGGGGACTCACATAAACTGCTGGAGCAGCTGAATGTGTTGCAGCTTTAGTGTGCAACATAGACGTTCCAAACATAGAAAACATGCTACATGCTGCGGTCATTATAATAACTTTATTAAATCTTTTCTTCGTTTTCTGACTAATCACTAATCTACATCCTTTTCTAATTTTTATTGTTTCCCGACAGAAGACTCCTTCCTCAAAAATGTGAAGGTGTGAAACACCAATTTTAGGTGGGAGATGAATGTCGGTTGGCATAAGCCAACATGTTTGTTATCATTTACTTGTACAGATTGCTCTTTGAAAACTGAAGATATGGAGTTGGTTGCAGAAAAACGTTGCAACCGTAAAATCTTCAACGTTCTATCGCCCCATGCTTACCGAAGTTGCGAAAACCAAGCTAAAGTAGGGAGTGTGGTGCGTTAACGTACAAGATACTTATGTTCTCACCGTAGGGACTACGGGTAGAGCCTGCTAAGATAACCAGTGGATACACCGGTGTTCGCAGGAATCTCCCACTTCAAAAAGTCCGTAAGGGCGTTAAGTGGTGAGTAGTTCAATATTGAATAATAACTTAGTAGAGAAATCTATCAAAATTCAAGCAACATCCAGTAAATCTTTAAAATACTGCTCCAATTTTATGTTGTTCTATCTTCACATCTGATTCTTACATGTTATTTGATTGTAATTGGTTTCCATAAAGATAACGCAAATATCCAATTCGGGTCCCCATTTCCTTGATGACTTTGAACCGCTTCATACACTGTCCCTTGATGTTCAACTTTATCGCCCTTTGTATATGCCTTCTTTGGATCCCATTTCTCATAAGATACATTTTGATCTTTTGTTTTTACCAGAAGAATTTCACTTTGAATTGATGTATTTCCAGCTGCATCTACAGCCTTCACTGCATATTTATATTCCTTATTAACTGTTAAGTTTTGATCAGTAAATGTCGTTCCTTGTACGGTTTGAATCAATTGTCCATCACGTAATACCTGATATTCTTTTACACCTACATTATCTGTAGACGGATTCCATTTTAGCTCTACACTGTTAGAAGTAAGGTTGCTTGCATATAATCCTTGTGGCTGTGTGGGAGCTTCTGTATCTGGTTCCGGATTAACAATTTTATCTACTTTCTTCAATCCCTCTTTTGTAATCTCATACACCACTTTGTTCCCAAAACTTTCCTGGATGCTTTTTTCCACATTTGTAATAGTAGCTCTATGCACACCTTCTAGATGTGTTAACTCTATATAGTCTCCTACCTTAACCGAAACTTTTTGCGATTCAGCATTTTGTTGTTTATTTCCATAAATCTCTTTGTTATAGACCACTTTACCTGATGTGTTTTGCACTTTAATACTTGCATATGTACTATCAAAGTAGTTATGTGGTACACCTGCTTTTAAATCTATTTGCATTTCTTCTGTTGATTTATTTAAATTTACTTTTGCGAATTCAAAATCTCCAATCCCTTTCAGCGACCATGCAAACTGGTTTCCTTCTAAAATATTATTTACATTAGGCATATCTGGTTTAATTGGATTAGAATCTGTACCCTTCCAAATCTCTGCTGTTAAAATTGGATATCCTAATGCAGCTACTTTTTGAATGGTATCGTTGTTTGGATGTAATCCCCACTTCTCAAAGAAAGGAATCAAATTTTGTTTGGCTACTTTTGATGCTGAAATCATAAATAATTGTTTTTTATTTTCATCAGTTTGTGGAAGTTCACTTGAAGGCATGTCTCTATACAATTGATGCAATTTAGGATAGAAATCCTCTCCATACGCTAACTGTAGTTGCCAAAGCATAACAAGCTTTACAAAAACATCGCTAATTTCATCATAATTTTTATTCACTTGTTCTAGATATTGAAATGCTTTTGGATAAATTCCACTTTTCTCTAAGTTGGATGGTTGATTAAATGCTTTTTCTACAGAAAGGCTGTATATATTATTTTGTACTTCTGTCATATTATAAAACTTCCAGGGCGATTGTTGTCTCAAATGTCCTGCCTCATGCCAAGGGCCCCAGCCATCTGTTATAAATTTATTAATATCTAACACGTATTGGATTGCGTCTCCTACATATGCTGTTCGATAAGAAGTTGCATACATATAATAATCAGGAGAATGATTTTCTTCTACGTAATGAACATAATGTTTATCTACTTGTTCTTCAGATAATCCAGCTACTTTGTCTTGAATTCGAGTAGCTTCATCCATCTTTTTTAAGAGTTGTACAGGATCTGTATTAGAACCCAACAAATATTTCTTAACACGTGCAGGGCTGGCCGTAATTAATACACGTTCGCCTTTTAACTCCACTGCATGTGCACTAGGATACTGGTCCAGCATGTTTATTAAATCTTGTTTTGTATGCTTTCCTAGTTCAAAGAAAGGCGTAGTCGTTCCACCTGTTGTAATTGTTGTTCGAATGCTACCTCCTTGTTGTTTATTATAAAAATAAATCATCCCCCCATTTGGAGATTGGATTGTGTTTATACCAGGTTTTAATGTAAATGATTTTATCTTAGAATCTTCTCTCCAAGAAGCATCATATGAATACGTTCCAATATATACCTCAATATCTTGATTACCTTCTACATTAATCGTTATTTGTTCATTTGGCTTTGCATATAAACCAGTTGGTTCATATGGACTAAATGCCATACTTTTTCTTTCCTGTTGTTTTAGTACCTCAACATCCCCTTTTCCTGGGACTGTAAATATTCTATTTTCTGATTTAACTGACTTTTCACTTTGCAGTGATGTCGATAAACTTTTTTGCTGTTGCGTTTCCTCTGCAAAGACATCTGATGAAGAAGCCATTCCAGAAGCAATTATAGTTAATGTTGCAGTAGCTACAAGTATTCTTTTAGTTTTATGCTTTGATTTATTCCCCATAGTATCTCCCTCTCATTTCCTTAATAAATTTAATAGTTTTGGTTTCTTTAGCATGTACTTACGTGCAAAAACAGTTTATGAACTTGTATTTATTACTTTTTTACATAGTCCTCCCTTATTCTATTTATAATTATATTTTGATATTATTTTATGACACATATTAATACAACTTTATAAAATATCAATCAATAATGAGCTTTTATGTTTTGATTTGGTATTCTTAACTATCTTATAAATCAAATAAATTACATAAAGGTATTCATTTCGTATGAATACTACTTTAAATCAAATTATTTTCAGATTAATAATTCACAAAAAATTAATATTATGTAAAATCCTATCAAGGAAATAAATACAAACTGATTTGTCATATATACATTGAAATCACTAAGACATTTACTATCATCCGAATAATTCATTCCTTTTTTCTATTTCAGTTTAATTTTGTAAGTTATTAAGAGAAAAAAACGCTATCTTTTCCTAGGATTCCACAGAAAAGATAGCGTAGTTCTTATAATTTAAAATGATGGTTGAACTTTTGTATTCGATTTTAGGCAAACTATTTATTTTCATTTAAAAATTCAAGAACTTTATTAAAAGTTTCTCGCCCTGCTGGTGTGTTCATTTTAAATTGAAATTCATGAGCCAACTCACCAGAAACATTTCTATCAAAGAAGAGTTTTTCTGTAGGTACTCTCTTACTTTCTAACTCGGACGCTAATGCTTTGGCTTGATTTTCAAATGATGCAGTATTTCCATCTGTAATAAATGTTGGTGGATAATCTTTTGTAACGTGTTTAATGATAGAAGCAATTTCTATTTCAGGTAATGTTTCAAAATCCTTTTTCCCAAAGTAAGCCCAACCAGTGGTACGCATAAAATCTTGTACTTCTTTAGTTGTTTCCATTTTAGCTAATGCAGGCATATTATATGGACCACAAAATAGTAACGTACCTTTAATTGTAGCAGGCTCAACAACAGGATCAATTTTAGTTAACCTTGCATAATTGGCAGATGTTTGAATATTAACAAATTGTCCAGATATTTGTGCTCCAGCAGAATCTCCTGCAAAATAAACCTGATCAAGTTTTAAATTATATTTCTTTGCATTTTCTTTTATATATTCATAAGCCTCACCAAGTTGGAATACTGGTGTAGGATATTTCATCTTAGGTGCAAGAGCATAATTTATATTTATCACTGTATAACCCTGAGCTGCCAATTCTACTGCATAACCAGTGATATCGGATTTATCTCCGCCTACAAATCCACCCCCATGTACCCAAAAAATAACAGGTGTTTTGTCAGGATGGTTTTTCGGATAAATAATATCTAATATACCATCAGGAAATTTAGAATTATAATTGATGTCCTTAACAATTTGTGTTTCTTTTAAAGCGTTTTGATAATTATCCGATTGAACAAACATTCCACCTTCAAATGCTTTTTTTATTAGAAACGCTTTTGGAGTAGGTGAAAGGTTCCAATAACTAACTCCTGCAATAATCAATCCCAAAACAATCAAAAGAATTATTAATATTCTTTTTTTCCATACCCCTTTAAGATTTGACTGGTTTATTTTCATAAACACATACTCTCCATTCGTTTTTAGTAACTAACTATACAAGAAAATAAATATATTTTTGCTTCCTGATGTGTATTTGTATACAAAGGGTTATTTGTTCTTATTGTGTACATGCTTGGTACTTTATATCTATTTGTTATTTCAAAATATCACCTTGATAGCGTTTAGATAGATTTCTTGCTCATAGATTTAAGAATTTTCACTATCCCAAAGGAAAAAATATAAGCGGATATTAACCAAACATCTTTTAAATATGGAATGTCCCTAAAAAACGAATCTATTTTGAAAATAGATCCGTTTTTTTACGTATAACATAAACTTTCAAGTTCTTTTGATTAAATCTTTTATAAAAAGAAAAGGTACATCCCAAATGAGAAGAATCCTACTTGTCCAAACATGCAGGGCATGGTACCTTTGTCACTGATATATCTCATTTATAGTTTGTTTAATTGACTATGTCTTTTAGAATATATAAAATATACTATTATCCCTATAAATAACCAAATACCGAAGTAAACCCAGGTTTTTAAAGGTAGATTTACCATTAAAAATAAGCAACATGTTATTGAAATAATCGGTAAGATTGGTACCAGTGGTACCATGAAACCACGTTTTAAATTTGGATGTGTTTTACGAAGAATAATAACTGACACACCAACCATCGCAAATGTTAATAACGCTCCAATATTCGCTAAATTCGCTAATTCTTTTAAATCGATAAATCCAGCAATTAAAGCACTACCAATACCTGTTAACCAAGTTGAGAATACTGGTGCTTCTGTCTTCTTATTAATTTTCGCAAACGATTTTGGTAATAAACCGTCACGACTCATCGCAAAGAATACACGTGTTGTTGCATAAATGTAAGCAAAAATTACAGCCATAATACCAATTACAGCTCCAATTGCGATTATACCCGCTACTTTATCTTGTCCTACAACTTCTAATACGTAGGCCATTGCTTCTGGTACATCTAATTCCTTATAAGAAACCATACCAGTCATAATAAGGCAAACTATAACATAAATAATTGTACAAATAACTAACGAAGCAATAATACCAATCGGTAAATCACGTTGTGGATTTTTTACTTCTTCAGCAGACGTTGCTAACGCATCAAATCCTAAAAAGGCAAAAAATACTGCAGCTCCTCCGGCAAAGATTCCGCTTATACCATAAGGTGCAAACGGAATCCAGTTTTCTGGTTTCACGTAAAATATACCAACTGAAATGAATAAAACAACAATACCAATTTTTATTAATACCATTGCGTTATTCACTCGCTTACTTTCTTTCGTGCCTTTTGATAATAACCAAGTTAATAACAAAGTAATGATTACTGCTGGTAAGTTAACGATTCCACCTTGTGTTGGAATTGTTAAAAGTGATTTTGGTATCTCAATCCCAAACCCGTTTAATAAGTTTTGAAAATAGCCTGTCCATCCACCCGCTACTGCGGCAGTTGTAACTATATATACAGACAATAAAGTCCATCCCATTAAGTAGGCTACAAACTCACCAATCGTCGCATATGAATAGGTGTATACACTACCCGAAACTGGAAGAGCAGATGCGATTTCTGCATAACATAGGGCTGCAAACCCACAAACAATTGCGGCAATCATAAATGAAAAAATAACTGCTGGACCCGCATCTCTTGCGGCTACTAATCCAGTTAATACAAGTACTCCTGTACCAATTATTGCACCAATCCCTAGCATGGTAAGGTCAAATGCGCCCAACGTTTTTGTCAAAGTCTTACTTTTACTATCTTCTAACAATTTCCTTACTGATTTTTTCCTAAATAAGTTGGCCATAACACACGCCTCCTTTTATTTAAAAAGGAGCTAAGATATCGCCTCCTAGCTCCCCTTAAGTAAAATAATTTTATTTTATAAGATTATTGAATCGTTATTTTACCTCATTGGCAACAAAGAAATGCTCACAAACAGTTGAAATACGTTTTAAATCCACATTGCCACCTGAAATAACCGCTACTACTTTTTTACCCTGTACATATTTATCAACTTTTCCTGCCAGAAGAGCGGCTGTGGCTAATGCTCCCGCACCTTCTACGACAGCTTTTCCGCGTTGCAGTAAGTCTTTCATTGCTACTTCTAATTCTTCTTCCGATACAGTTACAATATCATCTACTAGGTCTTTTACAATTTCAAAAGTTAAATTCCCTGGTATTTTTACCGCACAACCATCCGCTATTGTTGGTGCTTCATAGTGTTCTAAAATTCTCCCCGCATCATAAGAAGCTTTCATTCCATGAACATTATCTGCTTGAACCCCAATAATATTAATGGAGGGATTAAATGATTTCAGCGCTACAGCAATTCCTGAAAT
>NZ_NTVM01000070.1:0-859 GCF_002558005.1 Bacillus sp. AFS012607 | reverse complement strand
TAAACGAGTTTGTGTTTTTTTCAAACTTTGCAACAGAACCTTCGTGTAGCTAAGTTACATGAGAAAGTAGCTAACCAACGTAAGAATTTCCTTCATCATGAGTCTAAAAAGTTAGCTACTTATTTTGATGTCGTAGCTATTGAATATCTAAACATGAAAGGAATGTCACAAGCACTTCATTTTGGAAAAAGTGTCACTGATAATGGGTGGGGTATGTTTACTTCTTTCTTAGCTTATAAACTAAACGAACAAGGAAAATAACTTTTGAAAATAGACAAATGGTTTCCTTCCACCAAAACATGTAGCAATTGTGGAAATATGAAAAATATGACTTTGTCTGAACGAATTTATTCTTGTATATGCGGTGTAAATCTCGATAGAGATTATAACGCAGCTATCAATATCAAAAATTAAGCAATACGCCTATTAGCGTTAGGGTAAATTGCAATAAAAAAACCTTTGGAACAAGGGAGTTAGCTCGGCTGTCTAAGGACAAATTCGTTGTAATGATTAACCGAGAAGCCCCCACTTCAAACAGTCCGTTAGGACGTTAGTGGCGGGTAGTTCACTATAAGTTGTTATCTATTACATTTCCATGTAAAAATGTTCACCTGGTAAATGATCATCTGCAACATAATAGCTTTGGTACAAATTATCCATATAAAGAACACTAGAAAGGTAAATGAATGTAAGTGAAACACTGTTTTTACTGAACATAATTTCCCTCCATTTAGTAGGAATTTTTTCCTTCTTATTAATTTTACAATTAAAGGATGCTAACTATCGAATAAGAGTCTTTATAATTTATGTCATCTTTTTAAATGCTCCAAATATGATTAAAGGTTCTGTTGCAAAGTTT